>CAZRKH010000065.1:0-28630 GCA_964600785.1 uncultured Chitinophagaceae bacterium | reverse complement strand
ACTGCTGGTGGTGATTGCCATCATCGGCACCCTGGTCGGCCTGCTGCTGCCGGCCGTCCAGTCAGCCCGTGAAGCGGCTCGCCGCAGCGGCTGCAGCTTTAATATCCGCGGACTTACCCAGGCCATCATGGTCTACGAGTCCACCAAGCGACGCCTGCCGGCGGCAACGGATCGCAGCGCCAACACGAGCACCGCCGGAAACGGAACTGAGGGCGACGCCGGATCTGGCTACAGCTGGCTCTTTCACATCCTGCCGTACATGGAAGAAGGAGCGTTCTACAACAACGTGGTAGCCAACACGCAGAAGCTTGAACTCAAGCCTTTCAACGCACTGACAACTTCTGGTCAAAATCAGACTGGGATCCATGCAGCGACGGTGCAAATTGCCCAGCTCGTGTGTCCGAGTTTTGGTGGGGGCACCTCGTGTGAAACGAGCAACACTGGCTCAACGAGTGGCCTCTCCTACTCATCGGAGTACGGCACGGCCGAGGGCAATCTGGGAGGCCCGATCGCCGTGACCAATTACAAGGCGATGGCCGGCACCCACCTGAACACGGCGGCCGCGGGTGCGAAGGTGGCGAACATGCCATCTGACAATGGCGCGTTGGTCTTCTACCCCGACCAAGCACCGCCCTCATCGACAGCTGCCGCCGATCTTCACAAGAAGAGCCTCGGTGGTGTCAAGCAGGGCAGCATTTCAGACGGTATGTCGAAAACCGTGCTTGTCGCTGAGAGCAATGAGCGAGGCTATGCCTCCTGGATCGATGGCACGACCGCATGGGTCGTGGCGTATGACCCCAATGAAGGCATGCCATTCAACGTGAACGGCATTTGGAGCACGGCCGCGAATTCTCAGACGCCGATCACGACGACCGGCCTGAACTACGAGGCTTCGCTGTCGCCGGCCCGAAAATACCTTCCCGCTGGAAGTTTCCGTGCGTCGGGCATGTCGCAGGGCATGGCCTACGGCCCCGGAAGTGACCATCAGGGCGGCATTGCGATGCACGCCTTCGGCGACACGCACGTTACCCAGATCACAGGTGAGATTGATCCTGTGGTCTACATGGCAATCTGCTCCCGCAATGGCAATGAGGCCAACTCGATTGTCGAGTGAGCAACGGTTTTTTCAGATCCACGTCCGCGGCCGGGGTCATCCCCCGGCCGCGGCTTTTTATTCACCAGCCGCGGAGACTCTCCAGCCACATCACCTGCCGCGGCGTGATGGGTACCGCCTCGGCCGGACTGGGCTCGGCGGGCACGAGTGTCTCGACAATCCGCTCGAGCAACTCGCCGATTCCCTCACCCGTGGCCGCCGAGGTGGGGATCGGGCCGGTCGGCACCGCCAAACCGGCCACGGCAGCGGCCGCCGACCGGTCAGACTTCGAGCCGCCGTTCGGCACGCGTGGCCGCAGGTCGGACTTCGTGAGCACCGCGAGGTCCGCTGCTGGGTCTGTTGCTGGTCCCGCTACTGGGCCCACTGCCTGAGCCTCCGCCATCCCGACCAGTCCATCCGCCGCGTCGGCCGGCACCACCCGCAGCACGAGATCGGCGGCTGCCGTCGCTGCCGCCGCACGGGCGATGCCTGCCTGCTCGGTCGCATCGAGAGGTGTCGCATCACCGGGCCCGCCCGCAGAGCCTGCCGGAGTGGCATCGCCCCGCTCGCCCGCGGTGTCGACGAGCACGAGATCCCAGCCGGCGACGGCAATTCGCGTTTCCAGCAGGTCCCGGGTGGTGCCCGGCGACGGCGAGACAAGGCTGCGGGAGAAGCCGGCAATCGCGTTGACAAGGCTGCTTTTGCCGGCATTCACCGACCCCGCCACGACCACCCGCCAGGGCCGCGTGAGCCGCAGGCCCAGCCACTTCCAGGCCAGCAGCCGCTCGGCCTGCTCCGCCGCCGCCCGCGACCGCCCGCCTGCGAGCAGCCGCTCGATCTCCTCGAGCTTCGCCGCGAGCAGGCCGAACTGTCGAGCAAGAATACCGGCGGCCCGGGGCCCCGCCGCCGAACTGATCGCCTCGCGAATCTCGGCCTCCACGATGCCGCCGGCCGTCGCCGACAGCCAGCCCTTCATCCCGACTCGCCGACATCCGGCCGCCTCGAGATCGGCGATGACTCTCTCCGTTGCCGCCAGCCCGCCGTGGCAGTGCACCTCGAGGCTTTCCTCCGAACGGCGGACGACCAACAGATCTTCACCCGCCAGGGTCGATTCCCCGGAGCCCTCCCAGCGACCGAAGACAACCGCCCCGTCATCCCGCGTCGCCAGCGGCCTACCGCGGGGCTGAAAACTCGCCGCCACCGCCTCGACCGCGCCGCGGCCGGCCACTCCGACCACCGCCAAGGCACCCCGGCCGGGCGATGTGAGCAGGCTCACCACCCGCTCACCCGTTGTCGCGTCTTTGCCCGCGCTCGCTCGAAGAGTCACGAAACCAACTCCGATTGCCTCCGTCACCGCACCACCACCACGCCACCGCGGCGTGCCCGCACGGGCCCGGTCGCGGGACAGCCATCTTCGCCTTCGGCGGCCGCATCCGGCCAGACACCCGCAATTCCCAGGTGATCCGACCCGCCGCGGCCACTGTGGCCCCTGCAACCGCTGCAAACCGCAGCCACCCCAGGGCAAGGCCCTCGCCCACGCCCCTCAGCCGCCGACACACAGCCGCCGCGTGGGGCAGGCTTGAATGGATCGATTCGCCAGGCAGGGTGGCCGGTGCGTGCGGCAGGGACAGTCGCGTCCCGGCCGTTCATCCCCGAGAGCCCCGCCAGGGGCAACACCCGCCATGCACTCGGTTCTCGCCAAACTTACCGCCGTCGGTGTCGTGGCCGCAGGCTTTCTGTTCACCGGCGATCTGCACCACGCCCTCTCCCGCGTCGGGCAGTGGGCGGGCGGCAAGCCCAGCCCTTCGACAGAGAGCCTCCTCCCCGCCACGGCTGCCGCCACCGAGCAACCGCTGCCGGCGGCCTCCCCGATCGCGTCCGGGCCGCTTGCTCCATCCCAGCCAAGTCACCCCTTCCTCCGCGAACGAGACCGCGGCGTGCCTCTTCCAACGCTCGCCAATGCGGCGATCGACCTGGCACATCTGCGGCCCGGCGATCGCGTGCTCGTCCGGGTCCGCGGCTGTCTCGTGGCGTTCGACATGATCGATCCTGTGGGCGGCGAGGCCCTCGAGCATCGGCACGCCCTGCTCGGCCCGGAAGCGGCCGCCACCGTGGCACAACGGCCGGCACGCCGGGTGCTCCTGCCGCGACGGCTGAGCGTCGGCAGCGAAGTGAACGTGGTCTCACTCGGCCGGCCAACCGGTGAACCACTCGGCCCGATCCTGGCCCTCGGCCTTGAACAGCCGGACTAACTTCACGTGGAAAAAGCCCTCCATGGCCCCCTGCCCGCGGACGCGGGCGAACACAGCCCACGGCCGCTTTTTTGACGAGGCTGATTTCGGGGGCGGCTGGTTCCGGAGGAACCGTCTGTTTGGGCCCGCATCGGCCCGCATCGGCTCAGGCCTCAGTTTCCGCCTCGGTGTCCGCCTCAGCCTCGGCCTCCTCGCCGCTTTCCGCCGCCGCCTGCTCCTGCTCGGCGGTCCAGCCGACCCGCTTGCGAGAGAGCCCGATCTTGCGGTCGTCGGTGTCGACCCGCAGGATTTTCACCTCCAGTTCGTCGCCGACTTTCACGATCTCTTCGGGATTCTCGATCTTGTCTTCGGAAAGTTCCGAGATGTGCAGCAGGCCCTCGAGGCCATCCTCGAGCCCGACGAAGACGCCGAAATTCGTGAGCTTCGTGACCGCACCCTTCACAATGTCGCCGGCCTTGTATCGCTGGGGAATGTCGGTGGTCCAGGGATCTTCCTGCATCTGCTTGAGCCCCAGGGCGATCCGCCGCCGCTGCTGGTCGACCGAGAGCACCTTGCACTCGACTTCCTGGCCCTTGTCGACCACCTCACTGGGATGGGTGACCTTTCGGGTCCAGGACATGTCGGTGACATGCAGCAGACCATCGATCCCCTCGTCGATTTCGATGAAGGCCCCGTAGTTGGTGAGATTGCGGACCACGCCTTTGACGATCGCCCCGGGCGGATAGTCGGCGGCCACTTTTTCCCAGGGATTCTGCTGGGTCTGCTTCATGCCCAGCGAAATCTCCTGCTTCTCCTTGTTGATCGCCAGCACCACGACCTCCACCTCGTCGCCCGGCTTGACGAGTTCGCTGGGATGGCTGACCCGCTTGGTCCAGCTCATCTCGGAGATGTGCACCAGGCCCTCCACGCCGTCCTCGAGTTTCACGAAGGCACCATAGCTCATCACGTTGACCACGCTGCCCTTGCACTTCGTGCCCACCGGATACTTGTCGGCCACCTTCGCCCAGGGACTGGCCGTCCGCTGCTTGAGGCCCAGGGCGATCTTCTCCCGGTCGCGGTCGATGTGCAGCACCTGCACCTCGATCTCCTGGTCGATCTGCACCATCTCGCTGGGATGGCCGATTCGGCCCCAGGACATGTCGGTGATGTGCAGCAGGCCGTCGATGCCGCCGAGATCGACAAAGGCCCCGAAGTCGGCGATGTTCTTGACCACACCGCGACGGACCTGGCCCACCTCGAGGGTCTCCATCAGCTGCTTCTTCCGCTCCGAGCGTTCCTGTTCGATCAGCGCCCGCCGGGAGACGACGATGTTTCGCCGGGCCTCGTCGATCTTCAGCACGAGGCACTGGATCGCCCGACCGCAGTAGTCGCCGATGTCGGCCGGGCGGCGGATGTCGACCTGGCTCGCCGGCAGGAAGACGTTCACCCCGGAGATGTCGACCAGCAGGCCGCCCTTGATCTTGCGGGTCACGTAGCCGGTGACGACGTCATTTTCCTTGACGCTGCTCATCACCTTCAGCCAGTCCTCGATGCGGCGGGCCTTCCGCTTCGAGAGGGTGATCAGCCCACGCTGCTCCTCGAGAGAGCCGTCTTCAAACTCTTCCAGCAGCACCTTCACGGTGTCGCCGATCTGCGGCTCCGGCTCCCCCTCCTCCCACTCGTTTCGCGGGATCGAGCCTTCGCTCTTGTAGCCCACATCGACGAGCACGAACTCGTCGTCCACGCGAAGCACCTTGCCTTCGAGCACCGCGTTGACGCTCAGGGTGGCGGTACCGACCGCATAGTCCTCCTCGGCCGTGGAGCCCATGGCCATGTCAATTTCGTGTTGGAGATCGTCGCCGGTTTCGAGTTCGCGGATGAGGTTGCGGTTGACCATGGGGAGGAGGGACCAGGGGGGTTGGAGTCACGAAAGTCGCCGGGGCGGCCGCCAAGGCGGCCCGAGGTGGCCCGGACCAAGACGCGGAGGCGGAAGGCCGCGGGAATCTCCCCGAAGCCGACACCTCCGCAGGAGGCCCAAAGCGAAGCCGTGGGCCGGTCCGACCGGCCCTCCCAGCGGGTTCTCAGGGGAGTCTAGCAGGCCGCCGGGGGCGGAACAATCGAGCCTGCCGTTCACCGGCCCGGCGGAGATTTCACCAGGATTCCCCAGACCGACCACGCCACGCTCCGCGGGAGTCGCCCTCCGGGCGGATGCCGATAAGACTGGTGAGTGTCGGCGTGGGTGCCGATCGAAGGGAGACTGCCGTGACCACCTCTGGCCTGCTGCGTCCGCAGGCGTTCCCCTGCCTGATCTGTGCGGTGGCCATCGGCCTGACCGCGTCGGTGGCGGGGGCCCAGTTTCTCGACTCACGCCCCGCCGCAGCCGGGCCCAGCCTTGCCGACGCCCGCATCCAGCGATACCGCGTGGGCGTCGTCGTGACCGCTGTCGGCGGGCCCTGTCGCGGCATTCACGCCACGACCCCGGTTCCCACCGACTGGCCGGAGCAGCAGGTCCGCATCGTCGCGGAGGATATTTCGCCGGCGGTCCGCCGGATCGGCTATCGCACACTCGCCGGCGGCGTGAAGCAGATGGTGGTCACGATCCCTTATCTCGAGCCGGGCGAGGAGGCCCGCGCGGTGCTCACCTTCGAACTTGCCCGTTCGGCCATCGATCCACCCGAGGATCCATCGGGCCTGCGGATTCCCCAACGCGTCAGCCGCGACCTGCGGCCGTTTCTCGCCCCGAGCCCCTCCATCGAGTCGCGGCACGGACGGATCGTGCGATTTGCCCGCGAGGCGGCCGGCGACCGCGAGGGCTGGGATCGCGTGGAGGCGATCTACGACGCGGTGCGAGAAAAGGTCCGCTACGTCAACGGCCCGCTCAAAGGCGCCGCCCGGGCGCTGGCCGACGAAGAAGGCGACTGCGAGGAACTCAGCTGCCTGTTCATCGCCGCCTGCCGCTCGCAGGGAATCCCGGCCAGGACGGTCTGGGTCGAGGGCCACTGCTACCCCGAGTTCTACCTTGAAGACGCGGAGGGAAACGGGGCCTGGTTCCCCTGCCAGGCTGCCGGTAGCCGCTGCTTCGGCGGCATGCCCGACCAGCTGCCGATCCTGCAAAAGGGAGACAGCTTTCGCGATCCCGATCGCCCCGCCGAACGGCTGCGGTATGTCTCGGAGTTCGTGAAGGGTTCGGCGGTGGGCGGCGGCCGCCCGAGCGTGCGGTTCATCCGCGAGGGTGCCTGAGTACCGGCCGAGCCGCCACGCCGCCGCCTGCGATCAGGCGGGCGTGGAGGCGGGGGTCGGAGTCGCAGGAGGCGTCAAGGGAGCGGGCGGCTCACCATCCTCGGTCGGCTCCTGCTGCGCCGGCATGAACCACCGTGGCTCCTCGGGCAAGCCCGCCTCCGCCCAGGCTTTCTGGAGCCGCTCGCCCACCGCCCTCACGATCTTCTCACGGCCCTTGCCGGCGAGCGTCTTGCGAGCGGCCCACGGGGTCACGCAGCCATCGAAGCCCGCCTGCTCGGCGGCCTTGAGCAGCTCGGCAAGGTTGATTGTGCCGGTCTCACCGGGAAGCAGACGGTCGGCGACGGCAAGCGATGCCGCGTCGCCGCCCGCGGGCGCATCGGAAACCCGCAGCTCGATGAATTTCTCCGACGGCACGTCCTTGAGCATCGTCAGCGGCTCGCCGGCGACATGCATCGCGAAGGGGTCGACCACCACCCCGACCTGCTCGTGCGAGACCGCCACCAACCCCAGCAGTCCCTCCAGGGTGTGGATGAACTGGTGCGGCAACTCATTTCGCAGTTCCGCTTCCGGCTGTACCGCCAACGCGAGCTTGATGCCCCGTTCGGCGAGCAGGCCGCCGATCGTGTCGAGGCGGGTGCGGTGCAGTTCGAAGTTGTCCTTGAAGGAGAGGCTCTCGCTCGCCGGTGCCAGCGTGGCGAAGGCCCGGGGGGCCTCGGCGTCGCGGGCGAGGTCGAGCCGTGCCGGCAGGGCTTCCAAATCCTTGGCGAACGTCTCCTCGTCGGCCGAGATATCGACCGGCAGCTGAAACATGCCCGATTCGAGCCTCGCGCTGACCATCAGCCGTCGCGCGTGTTCCAGACCATACACACTCGCCTGCCGCTCCAAATCGAGCAGGTCGACGTCCATCGCATCAAAGCCGAACGAGAGGGCCATCTCGATCAGTTCGCTCGGCCGGCCAGACAAGGGCAGGCCGAAGGTGCTGAGGTTGCGAAACATGGAATTCTCCGAAGGTCGATCGGGCATATTTTGTCGCGGTAGTATGAACCACTCCCGCCGATGACGGAAGGGTGCGTGCAGATTCCGCGGCCGCAAACCGCTACAACTACGGCTCGTCCGTCCCTCGCCGCCACTCGTTCCGCCCACCCGCTTTGCCATGTCGCTCCTGCAGGCCATCGTGCTGGGCATCGTGCAGGGGCTTACCGAGTTTCTGCCGATCTCGAGCACGGCCCACCTGCTCGTCGTGCCCTGGGTCTTCGGCTGGGCCGACCCGGGCGCGGCCTTTTCGGCGGTCATCCAGTGCGGCACACTGCTTGCGGTCTTCGTGGCCCTGCGTCGCGACATCGCCGCGATCGCGTCCGGCGTCATTCGCGGCCTCTTCGTCGGGCGGCCGCTGGCAAATCCCAATGCACGCATCGGGATCCTGATCGTGCTCGGTACGCTGCCGATCGTGGCCGCGGGATTCACGCTGCGGGAGTTTGTCCGCGGCGACGCGCGGCGAATCGAGACCGTGATCGGGGCCCTCGTCTTCACCGCGGTGCTGATGGGAGCCGCGGAGCTGCTCGCCCTGCGGCGGGCAAGGAGAGGTTCGGCCGGCCGCGACGGCCTCGAGGCGGTCGGCTTTGTCGACGGGATCACGATGGGCTTCGCTCAGGTGCTCGCCCTCGTGCCTGGCACCTCCCGCAGCGGCGTGACGATCGCCTCGGGCATCTTCACCGGGCTCGACCGCCGCACCGCGGCAAGGTTCTCCTTTTTGCTCTCGCTGCCGGCAATCTCGGCGGCGGCCCTGCTCGAGGGCTGGGAGCAGCGGGCCGCGATCTTCGGCAGCCGCGAAGACACCACCGCGGTCCTTGTGGGAACGACCACGGCCTTTGCGGTCGGCTACGCCACGATCCGCTGGCTGCTCTCAATGCTCACTCGTCACACGCTCTGGCCATTCGTGATCTACCGCCTGCTCCTTGCGGCCGCACTCGGGGCCCTGCTGCAGGGCGGGCTTGCGGGCGAGAAGCCCGGCGAGGTGGTTGTCAGCGGACCGACGTCCCCAGCAGCGAAGCATCAATCCCCAGCCGCTTGAACTTCTTGTAGAGGGTCGTGCGGTTGATGCCCAATGCCCGGGCCGCAGCTTGTCGCGACCAGTTGTGCCGCCGCAGGGCCTCGAGGATCAGCTGCCGCTCCGGCTGCTCGAGATCGGCCCGCAGGCTGCCGCCCTTGCTGCCGCCGGCGGTGATCGAATCGGGCAGATCCGCAAGCTCCACGAGCCGGCCGCCGCCAAGCAGCACCGCCCGTTCCACCGCGTGACGCAGCTCTCGGACGTTGCCGGGCCAGGGATGGGCGGCGAGGGCCTGCACGGCTTCCTGACTGAAGCCCTCCACACGACGACCGGCCATTGCGGCGGCGGCGGTGAGAAAATGGGCCGCCAACAGCGGCACGTCTTCGACACGCTCCCGCAGCGGAGGCATCTCGATCGTGATCACGTTGATCCGCCAAAAGAGATCCTCCCGAAAACGGCCCTCAGCCACCAGTCGCTCCAGGTTTTCATGCGTGGCCAGGATTACGCGGGCGTCGACCTCGCACGACCGCGAACCGCCGACCGGCTCGACCCGCCGCTCCTGCAGGCTCCGCAGCAGCCGAACCTGCATCGCGGGGGAGGCGGTGGCGATCTCGTCGAGGAAAAGCGTGCCGCCCTTGGCCTCCCGGAACCGTCCTTCGCGATCCCGCACCGCACCGGTGAAGGCGCCGGCGACGTGGCCAAAAAGCTCGCTCTCCAGCAGGCCCTCGGCCACCGCTCCGCAGGAGACCTCGACGAACCGTCCGGCCAGCCCCGACCGCTCGTGGATGACCCGCGCGAGGTGCGACTTGCCGGTGCCGGTTTCGCCGGTCAGCAGCACCGTGGCCGGCGTGCAGGCCACCTTGTCGATGACCTCGTAAACCTGCCGCATCGCATCGTGGCGTCCAACTACTCCCGGCAGTCCAACCACTCCCGGCAGATTGTCTCGCACGGCGGAAGCGGCCTGAATCGCCGAGGCAATCGCCTCGAGGAGGTCGACATCAGCGGCGGGCCAGTCAAGCACCACGTCGGCGGGGGCCGCCGGGCGGTGTGGGAGTTGATCCATCCGGCAGCCGGCCGGCCGCAGGAGCACGAGCCCGGCAGCCGGCGATGCTTGGCGAATGTTTCGCACCGCCTGTGCCGCGGAGGCCGTCCGGATCAGCCCGGCATCGAGCAGGCAGCAATCGAACCGTTCCCGGCCGACCGCCCGCACCGCCTCGGTCACGCTGGCCACGGCGCTGGCATGGAAGCCACCGCGACAGAGCCACTGGGCGGTCTGCGAGGCCATCCGCCGATCGTCGTCAACGACGAGAATCCGGCCACGATGGGGTCGCCGCTCGGCGGGATCGTGGTCTGCGGGCATGGGCTGGTTCCGTCGGGGGTTCCGGAGTCCGGCGGCGATTGCAGCCGGTTCCGCAGGCAATAGGTACGCCGCGAACGATCGCCGGAAAAGTCACCGCAGCCGTCAGTCTCAGCCGCATTCCAGCCGCGGGCCGCTGCATTCGGCACAATCGTCACGACCGGGCTCTCGGGCTTGTTTTTCGCGACGAGCGGGCGGGCCGGACCGGCGGCTTGCGATACGGCCGGTCGACGCCGGTCGGGCCGGTTGCGGCGCAACCGGCCTACGCCGGTGCGAGCCGCACCGGACTACAGCTTCCGGCGCGAGGCGTAAGAAGCCGGTGCGGGCCGCACCGGCCTACGGCCCGCGAGGGTTTCGGCGATCTGCTCACGTGTCACCGGGTGAATGACACCACGCTCGGTGATGATCCCACGCACCAGCCTCGCCGGCGTCACGTCGAAGGCCGGATTGAACGCCCCGGCTTCCGCCGGAGCCGCAGCGACGCCAAGCGGCCGGCGAACCTCGTCACCATCCCGCTGCTCGATCGGTATCTCATCCCCGGCAGCAATCGAAAGATCGAACGTGCTCGAGGGCGCTGCGACCAAAAACGGAATCCGATGGGCTTCCGCCAGGATCGCCAGGCCATAGGTGCCGATCTTGTTGGCCACGTCGCCGCAGGCCGTGATCCGGTCGGCTCCCACGATCACACTCGAGACCAGCCCCAGTTTCATCAGGTGCCCCGCCGCGGAATCGACAAGCACCGTCACCGGAATCCCGCGAGTCACCAACTCCCAGGCCGTCAGCCGCGAGCCCTGCAACAGCGGCCGCGTCTCGTCGGCATAGACGTCGAACCGGCGGCCCTGCTCCCAGGCCGTGGTGATCACCGCCAGGGCGGTGCCGTCGCCGCCGGTGGCCAAAGCCCCGGTGTTGCAGTGGGTCAGCACGCCGCCCTCAGGCAGCACCGCCGCGCCGTGGCGGCCGATCGCCTCGCAGAGCTGCCGATCCTCGTCGTGGATCGCCCGGGCCTCGGCCAAAAGCGTGCCGGCCAGCAGCCTGTCGTCGGCGGCGGCGGGCAGCGTGGCGAGTACCGCAAGCGACCGCTCCACCGCCCAGCGGAGATTCACGGCCGTCGGCCTGGCCGTGGCGATCTGCTCGGCCCGGGCGAGCACGTGGGCCCGGGCAGCCTCCGGGGCGAGGCCCGCCTGCACCGCTTCGCCCGCGGCGAGAACCAGCCCGTAGGCCCCCGCGATGCCGATCGCCGGTGCCCCGCGGACCCGCAGCGACCGAATCGCCTCGACCAGCTGGTCGACCTGCCGGCAGGTGAGCCACACGACTTCACCGGGCAGCCGCGTCTGGTCGAGCAGTTCGAGCAGGCCATCCTCGCCGCCGATCCACCGTAGGCTCCGCGGCACGCTCGACGTTGAAGGCCCACCGCTCACGAAACCGCCTCCGCATCGCAGGGCATCCCGAAGGCCGCGGCCACCGCGGCGTTGACCAGCCGCCCCTCGAGCACGTTCACCGCCGAGCGGATCGCCAGGCTCTCGGCGGCCGCCCGCTCCACACTGCCGGCCGCTGCCAGTTCGAGCAGGTAGGGCAGCGTGGCATTGCAGAGGGCATGGGTGCTGGTGCGGCCCACCGCCCCGGGCATGTTTGTCACGCAATAGTGCACGACATCGTCGACCACGAAGGTCGGCTCGGCGTGGGTCGTGGGCCGGCTGGTGGCGATGCAGCCACCCTGGTCGATGGCCACGTCGATCATCACCGCGCCGGGCTTCATGATCGCCAGATCCTCCCGCGCGACGAGATGGGGGGCACGGGCCCCGGGGATGAGCACGCTCCCGATCACCAGATCGGCCCAGGCGAGCCGCTCGCGGATCAGGTGACGGTCGGAGAAGAGGCAGTCGATGTTGGGCGGGGTGACGTCATCGAGATACCGCAGCCGGGCGAGGTTGGTGTCGAGCAGGGCGATGTTGGCTCCGAAGCCGGCGGCCACCTTGGCGGCGTTGGCCCCCACGGTGCCCGCCCCGAGCACGAGCACATTGGCCGGCGGCACACCCGGCACGCCCCCCAGGAGAATCCCCCGGCCCATCTGCGGCTTCTCCAGATACTTCGCCCCCTCCTGGATGCTCATCCGCCCGGCCACCTCGCTCATCGGCACCAACAGCGGCAGCCGCCCGGAGCCGTCGCGAAGCGTCTCGTAGGCGACCGCGGTCGCGCCGCTGGCGAGAAAGCCCTCGGTCAAGGCCTGGTCGGCGGCAAAGTGGAAGTAGGTGAACATCGCCTGCCCGGGACGGATCAGGGCCAGCTCCGGCGGCTGCGGCTCCTTGACCTTGACCACCAGCTGGGCCTCGGCAAAGACCTCCTCGGCGGTCGCCACGATCCTCGCCCCGCAGGCGGCATAGGCCTCGTCGGGAAGCCCCGAGCCGGCCCCCGCACCCTGCTCCACAAACAGTTCGTGGCCGCCGCGGACGAGCTCCTCAGCGCCCACCGGGAGCAGGGCGACGCGGTATTCATCCCGCTTGGTCTCCCTGGGAACGCCGATCTTCATGCTGGCTGCCGGAGTGCGGGGTGGCGAGTACGGGGCCCGGGCTCGCGAGGAGGCCTCAGACGATCTTGTAGCTCGCCGGCATCGGCGGCAGGTAGTTGCCGTTTTTGTCGGGCTTGACCGGCGGCTCACTCTCCCAGGTCAAATCGCCCTCGGGCATCGTGCGGTAGTTGAGAGCCAACGCCGCCTTGAAGTCCTGCGGCTTCCCGGTGTAGGTCGCCATCCGGCCGAGCACCGCCGAGAAGGTGGAACTGGCCCCGTAGTAGGCGTTGTTGAGCGGCTTGTCGTTGCGGATCGCATCGTGCAGCTCGTCGTGCTCGACCTGGTAGGGATTGGGATTGGGGCCGCTGAACTTCCAGAGCGTCTTGCCGTCGAAATCGGTGATGTGGCCGATCCGGACATTGCCCTTGGTGCCCTGGAACTCCTCGTCGACCCGGTTGGCACCTCCGGGAAACTGCCGGCATTGGCTCATGATTCGCGCGCCGCCGGGATAGGAGAAGCAGATTGAGTGGTGGTCGTAGATCTCGCTGTTCTTGGAGCGGTCCTGCCGGCCGCCCACGCCGTAGGCACGCTCGGGCAACGCATCGAGGAACCAGTTGGCGACGTCGATGTTGTGGACGTGCTGCTCGCAGATGTGGTCACCGCAAAGCCAGTTGAAGTGGTACCAGTTGTTGACCTGGAACTGCATCTCGGTCATGTCGGGCTTGCGGCCGCGATACCAGATGCCCGAGCCGTTCCAGTAGACCTGGCCGCCGATGATCTGGCCGGCGAGCCCCTCGCGGACACGGGCGAGCGTTTCGCGGTAGCTGTTTTGATACCGCCGCTGCAGGCCGACCACGACCTTGCGATTCTTCTCGTCGGCGAGCTTGGCAGTCTCGAGCACCAGCCGGGCTCCGTAGCTGTCGACGCAGACCGGCTTCTCCATGAAGACATGCTTGTCGGCCTTGATCGCGGCCTCGAAGTGGAACGGCCGGAAGCCCGGGGGCGTGGTCAGGATCACCAGGTCGGCATGGTCGAGCACCTTCTTGTAGGCATCCAGGCCGATGAAGCGACGGCTCTCGGGAACGTCGACCTTGCCCTCCATCTTCTCCACCTCCCGCATCGCGCCGTCGATCTGCCAGTCAAAGGTGTCGGCCATGGCGGTCACCTTGACGTTGCTGCCGGGCACCGAGAGCGTCTGCTGCAAGGCCCCGCGGCCGCGGCCGCCACAGCCGATGATGCCCACCCGGATCAGGTCGCTCGAGGGGTTTTCCGCGTGGACCGACCGCATCGCGGGAGCGGCCGCGAGGAGGCTGGCCGCCGAGCCGGCGGCGATCGCCCCACGGCGGGAGAAGGTGGGCGTGGACGCGGTTTCGCTTGACCGGGGGAGGGGTGACATGTTCATGCTCCGAAAGAGAGGCCCTGCCGACTCGATTGTTCCTTTCCAGAGCATACCTCCGAAACCGACGGAGGGCGAAAACCCTGCCGTCACCACCGCCGTCGCCGCTGCTTGACAGGGGAACGGAGCTTTGTTGATCACCCCTCGGCCGCCTCGCGACCCCGCACGACGAGCCGGATCGGCACCTCGCGAAACGGGGTCTCCCGGCGAAGCACCCCGGCGAGATACCGCTGATAGGGAAGCGAGACGGCGGCGGCGTTGCTGGCATGCAGCAGAATCGTCGGCGGGGCCAGTTCCACCTGCGTCGCATAGAAAATCCGCACCGGCCGGCCCCGGGGATCGGCCGGCGGCTGGTGGGCCTCAATCGCCCCGCGGACGATCTCGTTGAGCTTCGCGGTCGGCACGCGGCAGCGGCTCTGGCGGAAGAGCCGCTGGGCCGTGTCGACCACCCGCTTTACCTGCCGGCCGGTTGTGGCCGTGATAAAGGCCACCGGAGCCCAGGGCATGGTGCGGAAGGTCTGCCGCAGGTAGTCCAGCCAGGCCTTCCGCGAAACCTCCCCGGCGTAGAGATCCCACTTGTTGACCACGAAGACCACCGGCTTGCTCGATTCGAGGATCGCATCGACGAGCTTTTTGTCGACCCGGCCGACGGGCTCGGCGGCATCGAAAAAGAGCAGCACCACGTCGGCCCGCCGCACGCTCCGCTCGGCGCGGTGGGTGGAGTAGAAATCGAGGTCGGTCTTGCGGCTCTTGGTCCGCCGCAGGCCCGGCGTGTCGATCGCCATGAAGGAATGGCCATCGACCTCGAAGCGAACGTCGACACTGTCGCGGGTGGTGCCGGCAACGGGGCTGGTGATCACCCGCTCCTCGTGGGCCAGGGCATTGACGAAGGTGCTCTTGCCGACGTTGCGGCGGCCCACGATGGCGAGTTTCATTTCCGGCAGCGGCTCTTCGTCGCCGGGCTCGCCGGCGGGCGGCAGATGGGCCAGGATCGCCTCCACGAGTTCTCCGCGGCGGCGTCGCTGGCGGCAGCTGACCGGCAACGGCGGCCCGAAGCCGAGCGTGTCGAACTCGTGGATGTCTGCGTCGAAGCGATCGTCGTCGGCCTTGTTGGCCACCAGCAGCACCGGCATGCCCGCCTTCCGCACGCGGTCGGCCACGAGCCGATCGGCCGGCAGGAGCCCGGAACGCACGTCGACGACAAACACCACCACCGCCGCCTCGGCCAGGCCCGCCAGGATCTGGGCGTCGATCCGCTCGGTGAGCCCGTCGGGGTCGTCGAAGCCCATGCCGCCGGTGTCGACCAATTCCAGCGGCCGGCCATCGAGCACGACCCGCTGCACCAGCCGGTCGCGGGTCACGCCGGCGGTGGCATCCTCGATCGCGATCCGCTTCTCGGCGAGCCAGTTGAAAAGGCTCGACTTGCCGACGTTCGGCCGGCCCACGATCACCACCCGTGGCAGGCCGACGCCCGCTTCTGCCGGCGAGTCTGACATCTCACTGTCGCTCCTGCGGGTCGCCGAGGCCCAGCATGTCGCCGAGCTGTCGGCGGGGCGCCGCGTGCACGAGGTAGTGATTGGTGAGGCTCTCGGAGAAGGTCCGCAGATGGGTCTCCAGCCGGCCGAGCAGATGCACGAGGTGTGGACGCTCGCCTCCCTCGTCGACCTTCACCAGGGCATCCGCGTCGGCCAGGCGGAGCATGCTCGTGGCGGCCATCACCGACCGCTGCTCGCCGGTCAGCACCGGACTGGAGCGGTCGCGGGGCAGGAAGCCCACGTGGTCGGAAAGTTCGGCAAGCTGGAAGCCGACGCTCCGCGGATTGGTCTCATCGACCAGCAGCATGTCGACCAGCGGGGCCGGCTGCAGCCGGCCGAGATAGCGGTTGCGGTAGGTCATCGTGCTGTCGGCGATCTCGAGCAGCATCTCGAAGAGCCTGTGGGAATCGGGCAGTGACTGGGCGAGCGTGGCCCGCTGCAGGGCGATCGCGTTGCCCGCCCGCTCGACACGGCGACCCATATCGAGAAACTGCCAGCCCGGACCGCGGTTCATGCTCTCGTTGCCGAGTCCGGCGAAGGCGGAGAGATCGAAGATCAGCGTGTCGAGCAGCGACGGGATGTCGGCGGCGGTGGAGCCGATCAGAGGCATCCCTCCCGGCGAGGGCGTGAAGGGGTCGGTGAAGCTGTCGCGGCGGGTTCGCAGCAACACCTTCCAGGAGTCGGTCGAGATGCGGTCGCGGACCACCGAAGCCATCTGCCACATCGCCCGCAGCGAGGCACAGACGCTCGCCGGCCGCGACTCGTCGAAGACCAGTGACTGCACCTCGCCGAGAATCTCCCAGTGGGTTTCGACCCGGCCGGCGGCGAGCCACTCCGGCCGGACCACCGGCGGGTCGGCCATCGAGGAGAGCAGGAGGGCCACCTCGGTGGCGTTTTCCAGAGTGCTCTCGCTGGCCATCCGCACCGCCACCGCCCGCAGCAGCCGGGCGGCCCCCTCGGACCGCTCCACGGTGCGGCCGAGCCAGAAGAGATGGTCGGCCACGCGGCTGGGCAGTTCGTTGCCGCCACGCCGCAGGGAGACCGGCTCGGCCGGCGAGGGCAGCAGCGAGACCTTCGGCACCGGCCCGCGGGCGAGCACCCAGACATCCTTCGAGCCCTGGCCCGAAGCGATCGACTCGCCGCCGGCGGTATTGGCGGTGGCGAAGCGGGCCAGACCTCCGCGGAGCGAGCCGTAGCCCTCCGGCCGGGCGACGGCAAAGCACCGCATCGCCACCGAGACCGGCACCATCGTGGAGCCGTTCCAGCCGGGAGCCAGCGATCGCTTGACCATCGCCCGGCCTACCCAGTCGGCCGGCCGGGCGGCGATCCGCTCGGCGAGTTCCCGGCGGGCCTCGGCGGTCAGGTCGGCCGGCACGATCTGCTTGACCGCGGTGCCCCCCTCGGCGGTGATCGCCCGTGGCCAGACCGGCTCGATCACCAGTTCCTCGAGCATCGAGAGCACCTTGGCCAGGTTTTCCCGGCGGCCGCACCACCACGACCGCGGCCCCGGCAGGATCAACTCCTCGCCGAGCAGCCGGCGGGCCACCGCCGGGAGAAACTCCTGAAACCCCGGCGACTCGACAAAGCCCACGCCCAGGGCATTGGCCATCGCCACGCGTCCCTGCCGCACCGCCTGCACGAGCCCGGGCGTGCCCGCCAGGGCGGCGGGATCGAGTTCGAGCGGGTCGCATTCGCGGTCAGTGACACGACGCAACAGGACATCGATCGGCACCAGGCCGCCGAGGGTCTTCAGGCAGACACGGTCATCGCGGACCGCGAGGTCACCTCCCTCCACGAGCGGGTAGCCGAGGTAGCGGGAGAGGTAGGAGTCGAGGAAGTAGGTGTCGCTTGTGGGACCGGAGCTCTGCAGGGCGATTCGCGGTTCCTCGCGGCCGCGTGCCAGCCCGGCGAGGGTGTCTCGCAGCGAGAGGAAAAAGGGGGCCAGCCGCTCGACATGGCACTCCTGGAAGACCCCCGGCAGAAGCCGGGAGACGACCAGCCGGTTCTCCAGGGCATAGCCCAGGCCCAGCGGCACGCCCGTGCGGTCGGCAAGCAGGGTCCATTGGCCGTCGGGATTGCGGGCCACGACGCCGGCGTAGACATGCAGCCAGCGGCCGCCGGGCATCGGTAGGCCCCGGCAGCACCGCAGGTAGCCCGGATTGGCAAACACCAGCTCCGGCGGCACGATCCCCTCCCGCAGCACGTGCTGCGGCCCGTAGAGATCGGCCAGCAGGGCGTCGAGCAGCCGGGCCCGCTGGTTGATGCCGACCTCCAGGCCGGCCCAGTCATCGGCGGCGATCACGAGGGGAATCGGGTCGAGCACCCAGGGCCGCTGCGAGCCGCCGCCCTCGTCGTGGACGTTGTAGGTGACGCCGTTGTCGCGGATCAGCCGCCGGGCCTGCTCCCAACGCTGGTCGAATTCGTCGGGCTGCCAGGAGCCGACCAGCTCAATCAGCCGCCGCCAGTGGGGACGCAGGCTGCCATCGGCCCCGCGCAGCTCGTCGTAGGCCGCCGCGGCGGGACGGTAGCCGGCAAAGGCCTCCGGCGGCGGGGCGATCGAAGGGGACGACATGGCAGTGGATGGGTCGCGGGGCGGCCGACAAAACACTTCATTCTACCACCGCACAGCGAACCTGCCCCCGGCATGATCAGCCGCGGCGGAGGTCGAGGGTGTGGGGAAACTGCGGATTGTGCTCGAGAGGAGGAATCTCGAGCGAACCGGGCGTGTGGCCCGAGGCGAAGAAGCGGCTCGCCCGACGACTCTCCGACTCCAGGGCGTTGACCGGCCGAGTCTCGTAGCTGCGACCGCCCGGATGGGCCACATGCCAGGTGCAGCCGCCGACACTGCGACGGTTCCAGAGATCGACGAGGTCGAAGACCAGCGGCGTGTGGACGCGAATCGTGGGATGCAGGCACTCCGGCGGCTGCCAGGCCCGGAACCGCACCCCCGCCACCGACTGACCGACGACGCCGGTGGCCGCCAGCGGCAGGCGGCGGCGGTTGCAGGTCACCGCGTAGCGGGAGTCGTTCGATCCGGAGAGCCCCGGCAGCCCCGAGACGAGCACCTGCAGCCGCTCGAGCGAACTGTCGACCATGCGGCTGGTGGCCCCGCCGGCCGGCTGCTCGCCGAGCACGTTCCAGGGCTCGAGAGCCAGCCGCAGTTCGATCCGCACGCCCTCGATCGAAACCTCGCCGAGCCTCGGGAAGCGGAACTCCCGCTGGGGCTGGAACCACCGCGGATCGAAGCTGAAGCCGCGACGGGCGAGGGTTGCGAGCACCTCGTCGAAGTCCTTCATCAGAAACCACGGCAGCAGGAAGCGGTCGTGCAGGTCGGTGCCCCAGCGGACGAGCGTTCCGCGATAGGGCTCCCGCCAGAAACAGGCCACCAGGGCCCGGATGAGCAGCTGCGTGACCAGGCCCATCCGCACGTGCGGTGCCATCTCGAAGCCCCGCAGCTCGACGAGCCCGCGGCGGCCACCCTCGCCCTCGGGCGCGTAGAGCTTGTCGATGCAAAACTCGGCCCGGTGGGTGTTGCCGGTCATGTCGGTGAGCAGGTGACGAAAGACCCGGTCGACGAACCACGGCGGGGTTCGCGGGCCGGCCCGCTCGAGCTGCTCAAGCGCGATCTCTAGTTCGTAGAGGCTTTCATGACGGCCCTCGTCGACCCGCGGAGCCTGGCTGGTCGGGCCGATGAACAGCCCCGCGAAGAGGTAGGAGAGCGAGGGGTGGTTGTTCCAGTAGGCGACCAAACTCGCGAGCAGATCGGGACGCCGCAAAAACGGACTCTCCGCGGCGGTCGGCCCGCCAAGGACGACATGATCGCCGCCGCCGGTGCCGATGTGACGGCCGTCGATCTCGAACTTCTCTCCCCCGAGCCGGCAGGCTCTCGCCTCGCGGTCGACCGTCTCCCGCAGGGTCACCAGCCCCTCCCAGCTCGCCGAGGGCGGAACGTTGACCTCGATCACGCCGGGGTCGGGCGTGACCTGCAGCCGCACAAGCCTGGCATCCGACGGCGGCGGGTAGCCCTCGAGGACCAGCGGTGTGGCCACGGCAGCCGCCGCCTGCTCCACTTCGGCGAGCAACTCCAGCCAGTCCTCGGCCTCCTCGAGCGGGGGCAGAAAGAGGTGCAGCCTGCCGCCGCGAATTTCCGCCACCACCGACGTCCGCACGATCGAGGTGCCCGCGAGCAGTTCGCGACGATCCGGCCAAGGCAGGTCGGCCATCGGCAGCCGATAGCCCGCAGCGGAGTCTCCCGGGACCAACAGCAGCGGCGGATCGTTTTCAAACGCGGTGCCCACAGCGATCTCCGCCAGCGGCCAGCGGCTCGACCGCCAACGACGCTCACCGGCGAGATCCTGCCGCAGAAGCGGCAGCACCCAGGCCACCGGCTCCCCGAGGGCAAGCGAGGCCAGCCGCCTGGGATCCTCGCGGGCGGGCATCACCAGCTGCGGATCGATCCTGAGACCCTCGGCGAGCCGCAGCAGGAGTTGGTGGGCGGCCGCCGGCGGCGGGCCGGCGGGCTCGTCGGCGGGCTCGTCGGCGGCGAGCAGATCCCGCCGTTTCCAGATCGGCTCGCCGTCGGCATGCCAGAGTACTTCCAGGGCCCACCGCGGCAGGGGTTCACCCGGATACTGCTTGCCCTGCCCCTCGATCAGCACGCCGCCGGGAGCCAGCGAGTCGAGCAGCCGGCGGGCGAGAGTCCCGGCCTGCCGTCGCTTCTCCGGACCATCGGCGTCGGTGTTCCACTGCGGGCTCTCGAAGTCGTCGAGCGACACGTAGGTCGGCTCGCCGCCGGCGGTCAGCCGGACATCACCCTCAGCCAGCGCCGCATCGACCCGGCGGCCGAGGGCGTCGATCCGGTCCCAGGCCTCGTCGGAAAAAGGATCGGTGGTGCGAGGCTTCTCGGCCAGGCGGTCGACCCGCATCGTGACGTCAAAGCTCGTTTCGCAGGGATCGACCAGCCCGCTGACCGGGGCCGCACTGCCGGGATCGGGCGTGCAGGCGAGGGGAATGTGGCCCTCGGCGGTGAGCAGCCCGCTGGTTGGATCGAGCCCCACCCAGCCGGCGCCGGGCAGATAGACCTCGGTCCAGGCATGCAGGTCGGTAAAGTCGGCCGCCGGCCCGTCGGGGGCCTGGTGGGGCTGCCGGTCGGGCCGCAGCTGGACGAGATAGCCGCTGCAAAAGCGTGCCGCCAGCCCCAGCCCCCGCAGCACCGCCACCAGCAGCCAGGCGGAATCGCGGCAGCTGCCGCTGCCGAGGGCGAGGGTTTCCTCAGGGGGCTGCACGCCCGGCTCGAGCCGGATCAGGTATCGCACCGCCGAGGCGATCTCACGGTTGAGGGCGACGAGGAAATCGATCGTTCGCAGAGGCTCGCCCGCGGTCGCAACCCGATCCCGCCACGATTCGACCCACGACTCCACCCGCGGCCCGGAGGGCGGCAGGACGAGATAGGCCGCCAGCTCCGTCGCCAGCCACGACTCGTAGGCGAAAGGAAGCGTCTCGCAGCCGGGCTCGAGAAAGAAATCGAAGGCGTTGACCGCCACCAACTCGGCGACGAGGTCGACGGTGAAGACCAACTCCCGGGCCCGCCGCGGGAACACCAGCCGTGCGATGTGGTTGCCCTGCGGATCCTGCTGCCAGTTGAGGAAATGCTCCCTGGGTTCGACGGCGAAGGAGTAACTCGTGATCCGCGTGTGGGAATGGGAAGCCGGCCGCAGCCGCACCACGTGCGGCCCGAGAGCCACCTCGCGGTCGAAGCGGTAGGCGGTGCGGTGGTGGAGGGCCACGCGAATGGACATCGCTTGCCTCGTCAGGCCTCGCTGTCGACCAGCCGCGGGGCGGGCCGGACGGCGAAAAAGGTTTCGTGGATCGCGTCGCTTGCGGCATTGAGCCCCGCCTGGAACCGGTCGATCGAGCCGTGCAGCCCGCCGGGGGCGGTGAGAATCTCGTCGATGTCACCATAGTCGAACTCCGCCCGCAGCCGCCCCATCCGCTGCTCGGCCGGCGTCGAGTAGCTGCCCTTGCTGCCGCCGGTGATCGCCAGCAGCGATTCCTCCGCCTTCACCAGGCAGAAGTGAACCGCCCGGGGAAATTCCCGATCGAGCAGCAGGAAGCCGGCCACATTGCGGCGGGAGATGCGGCCGTGTTTCTTGCGATACATCTCGAGGGCGCTGGCGCTGTCGAGCACCGCCGACCAATCGACCGATTCGACGACTCTCCCGGAGCGATCCCCCTCGGCAGCCGGCGGATGGAAGAAGTGCTCCACGTCGAGCACCCGGCTGGTTTTGTCGGCCCGCTCGATGAGCCGGCCCATGCGGGCGAAGTGCCAGCCCTCGCCGTGGGCCATCGTGGCGTCGGTGACCCCGGTGACCAGCTGGCTCGACCGCTTCACCTCCCCGAGAAACTCCCGCGGGTTTTCCAGCTCGCCGCGGCTGCCGCTGGCCCCGCGGACGACGAGGTAGAACTTGTTGATCTCCTCCCACATCGACGAGCTGATCATGTCGCGGACGGTGCGGGCATTTTCCCTGGCCTGGGCCAGGCAGCTCACGATCGAGTTGGGGTTGTGGCGATCGAAGGCGAGAAACTCGATCACCTGCGGCTGGTCGGCCAGGCCGTGCCGCTCCCAGAACGCGGCCTGATCGCCAAAGGTGCAGACCAGTCCGTTCCAGAGCCGGCCCAGGTCGACTCCCCGCTCCAGCGCCATGTCGAGGGTCGTCTCGGCGGCCCGCGCGATGTTCTCGGCCCGCTCGATCTGGCGGTTCATCCAGTAGACGCTTTCGGCGACGCGAGAGAGCATTGGGTGGGGGCGGGTGCGGGGTTTCGCGAGCGTGGAAACGGCTCAGGCGTGGCTGGCGTGGTTGGCGTGGTTGGCGTGGACGACCCAGGTGTCTTTGCTGCCGCCGCCCTGGGAGGAGTTGACGACCAGCGAGTCCTTCACCAACGCCACGCGGGTCAGCCCGCCGGGGAGCACATAGATCTCCTCGCCGTAGAGAATGAACGGCCGCAGGTCGACATGCCGGCCCTCCAGCGCGTCGCCGATCACCGTCGGCACCCGGGAGAGCGAGAGCATCGGCTGGGCCACGTAGTTGCGGGGGTTGGCCAGGATTCGCTGACGGCACTCGGCAAGCCCCTCGCGACTGGCCCGGGGCCCGAGCAGGATGCCGTAGCCGCCCGATTCGTTGACCGGCTTGACCACCATCTCGGCAAGGTGGGAGAGCACATGGTCGCACTGCGACGCCTCGCCGCAGACCCAGGTCGGCACGTTGGGCAGAATCGAATCCTCGCCGAGGTAGTACTTCACGATCTGGGGCACGAAGGCATAGACCGCCTTGTCGTCGGCGATGCCGGTGCCCGGCGCGTTGACCAGCGCCACGTTGCCCGCCCGATAGGCCCCCATCAGCCCCGGCACGCCGACCACCGAATCACCGCGGAACACGCGGGGGTCGAGAAAGTCGTCATCGATGCGGCGGTAGATCACATCGACCCGCTGGAGCCCGCGGGTGGTCCGCATGAAGACCACCTCGTCGACAACGACCAGGTCGGAGCCCTGCACCAGCTCCACGCCCATCTGCCTCGCCAGGAAGCTGTGCTCGAAGTAGGCGGAGTTGTAGATCCCGGGAGTGAGCACGACCACGTTGGGATCGCGGGCGCTCGACGGGGCGATGAACTGCAGCATCGCCAGGAGCTTCTCGGGGTAATCCTCGACCGGGCTGATTCGCTGGCCGGCGAAGAGCTGCGGGAAGGTCCGCTTCATCACCTCGCGATTCTCCAGCACGTAGGAGACGCCCGAGGGCGTGCGAAGGTTGTCCTCGAGGACATACATCTGCCCGTCGCCCCCGCGGACCAAGTCGGTGCCGGTGATGTGGCACCAGACGCCCTGTGGCGGCTCGAGGCCCGCGCAGGGGCCGCGGAAGCAGCGGCCCCCATCAACGAGCCAGTCGGGGATCACCCCGTCGGAAATGATCAGACGGCGGTTGTAAATGTCGTCGATGAAGAGGTTGAGCGCGTGGATCCGCTGCTTGAGACCCTGCTCGATGACCGCCCACTCCGCCGCCTCGATCGTGCGGGGCACGATGTCGAAGGGCCAGACCTTCTCGGTGCCCGCCTCGTGGCCGTAGACATTGAACGTGATCCCCATGTTGAGGAGCGTCTTGTCGGCCGCCTTCTGCAGGCCCGCGAGTTCGTCGGTGGAAAACTCGCCCAGCCTGCGGACCACCTGCTCGGCCGCCGGCCGCGGGGCGAGGCGTTCGTCGAACAGTTCGTCCCAGAAGCCGTCGGTCTGGTACGCCGAGAGGTCCATGGCGGGGAGGACGCCGTCGTGGCGGCGGGAGTGGCGGGAGGGTTCGGGCGGCGGATGCCCCCGTGGCGGATCCGCAGACCGGCAGCCGCCTCGGCCGGCCCTCGGGCTTGTGAGAATACACCCACGCGGCGCGAACCGGAATGCCCCGCCGTCGCTGCCGCGATTCGCCGAGCGATCCAACGCAGCCGCTAGCCGGAGGCCTCGAGCAAGCCGGCGAGGGTCTGTTCCATCAGATCGCGGTCGATCGGCGAGCTGACCACCTTGCGTCGGCGGTCGCAGGCAGCCCGCCGGGCCAGGCCCTGCTGCTGTGACCCGACCAGGAGCACCGCCGGCACCTTCGCCAGAAAAGGATCGCTCGTGAGCTGGTTGAAGGCGGCAAGTGCCTCCTCGCCGAGCACTGAGCCGCAGATCACCAGCCCCTCGGCCGGCGGCGGTACCGACGAAAAGCGGGCCAGGGCCCGCTGCGGATTTTCGGTGACCAGCACCCGGTAGCCGAGGGCCGCAAGAAACTTGCGCAGCGCATCCTGCCGCTTGCCTGAGCGTTCGACGAGCATCAGCCTTGGCTGAACCTTGGTCGCCGATGGCACCACGATCTCGGGATTGGTGTCGCTCACCGCGGCCACATGCCCTTCCGAGGCGTAGGCGGTCGCGAGATGCTCAAACACCCGCAGGGCATCGGAGGCGGTCTGGTATCGCTCGAGCGGATCGACGTGCATCAGGCGGCTGATCGCCTCGCGGACATCGGCCGGCACGTCGGGCCTCTTCGACTTCAGCGGCTCAACCCGCGTGAACCGCTGCGGATCGGAGCGGGCGGCCCGGTCGCGGCTCTCGCCAAGCGGGGAGGAGCCCGCGGCCGCGAGGTAGGCGATCGTGCCGAGAAAATAGAGATCACTGCGGACGTCGTCGTTTTTCATGCCCGAGAGCTTTTCCAGCGCCGCGTAGTCGACCGTGCGGGGACGGTCGACCTGGCCGAGGGCGGCATCGCCGTGCTCGGCGTCGATCCCGGCGAGGCCGAAGTCGACGAGCTTGGCGGTGCCGGTCGCCGAGACGAGCACGTTGGAGGCCTTCATGTCGCGGTGGGTCACGCCGCGTCGGTGGGCGTAGTCGAGCCCGCGGAGCAGCTGGACCACCAGGTCGATTGTCTGCCGAGGCTCGATCGCCCCTCGGATCTTGACGAGTTCGCGGAGCGTCTGGCCCTCCATGAACTCCATCGTGATGTAGCTGGTGTCGTTGGCCTCGCCGACATCCTCGATGGCCACGATGTTGGGATGCCGCAGGAGGCGGCCCATCTCCCCCTCGCGGCGAAACTCCCGGCATTTCTCCGGATCACCGGCATAGCGGCTGCGGAGCACCTTGACCGCCACCGTCTCCCCGCTGCCCTGCTGCACGCCGCGATAGACGCGGGCGAAGGCCCCCGCCCCGACCTGGTAGAGAATCTTGGCGGTGCCGAAGAAGTAGCCCTGGCGGTCGCCTCGCAGCAGCCGGTCGAGCTGGTAGCGGGTGAGCACCTCCTGACGGAGCAGGGCGTTGCCGAGCAACTCCGGCGAGGCGGCCTCCCCGCCGGCCTCCGCCAGGCCACGACGAAGTTCCGCGGCCGTGGCCAGACCCATGTCGGCTGCCAGATCCGCGAAGGCTTCGACCGTCTCCGGCTTCATGAGGGCACTCCCAGGCACTGCCTGGCCAGCCGCTGCCCCGGCAGCCTCTCGCCAAACAGTTCCACATCATTACCAAACAATTCCGGCAGGGTCTTTCCCCCGGAGCGGGCCCGCGGCCGGCGAGGGCCGAATAACCGGACAGTTTCCCCGGCAATCCGGGGTTTTCTGCCTCCGCCGAGCCCCCGGATGGTCTGGAGGCGGGCCGCGGCGGCCTGCTACAAGCCCTCCATGATACGCGGCGTGTGCGGAGTTTTGGGAATCGTGGCGGCGGTGACAGCGGCGGTGTCGACTGCCGCGGTGCTCGAGCCGTTTGAGACCGGCACACCGTCGCTCGAGCGGGACGGCGGCGATGTCGAGGCCCGCGTCAGCGAGCATGCCCGCGTGCGAGGCGAGGCCCACCGCGGCGAGGGCTGCGAACGGATCACGGTGGAGGTCGACCGCGGCAACTCGCTCCGCTTTCGGCAGGCTTTCGGACCGGCGGCAGTGATCGACGAGTTGGCCGTCTCGCTGTGGATCCGCTCCAACCGTCCGGGTGTGCGGCTGCTGCTTCGCGTGGAGCTGCCCCATACTGCCGACGCGGCCACCGGCCGGCCGCTGGTGGTCACGCTGCCCGGCGATGCCGGCGAATCGCTCGATCGCTGGGAACGCCTCACGATCCGCAATCCCGCCGAGCTGCTCCGCAGCCGGCTTCCCGCGCTGCGGGCCGAGCACGGCACCGAGGTCGATCTGACCGCCGCGGTGGCCACCGGCGTGGTGCTCGAACTCTCCTCCGGGCCGGGCAGCTATCAGCTGGCGGTGGACGACCTTGAAGCAGAAGGGCTCGTGCTCGTCGAACGCTCCGCTCCCGCCGCCGCGGCCGCGGCAACGGCTTCCGCCACGCTCCCCGACGGCGGCGTGCGGCCCGTCTCCCACGAGCAGCCTGCCGAGGCGGCAAGCGATCCGCCGGCGGGCATCCACCGCGGGGTGCTGGAGGTGGGCGGGATGCCCTTCTTTCCCAGGTTCATCGACCACCACGGCGAACCGCTGGAGCTGCTGGCGAGGCTCGGCTTCAATGGCATCCGGCTCAACGAGCCGGCCAGCGGGGAACTGCTCGACGAGGCGAGGCAGGCGGGAATCTGGATCGCCTGCCCGCCGCCGAGCCTGCCGGATGTCGACCTCCGCGATCCCGCTTCCCTGCCGGCCTTCTCGCCCCGCTGGAACCGGGTCCTGCTGTGGGACCTTGGCGAAGGCCTCGCCGAGGCCGACGCCGCGGAGCTTGCCGAACGGGCCCGTCGCGTGAAGACCTGCGACCTGCGTCCCGGGCGTCCGGTGATCGCCTCGGCCGACTCTTCGCTGCGAACGATCTCGCGGCACGTCGACCTGCTTGTCGCCCGTCGCCGCGTGCTCGGCACGAGCCTCGAACTCTCCAACTATCTCGAGTGGCTCAGGCAGCGACCGCGACTGGCCCGGCCCGGCACGCCGATCATGGCCACGCTGGCCACCGAGATCGACCCGGACACCGCGGCCCAGGCAGAAGGGCTCTCCGGCCACGGGGCGGCAGGGCTCGCGGTCAACGCGGGGAGCCTGCGGCTTGCCTCGCTCTCGGCGGTGGCCGCCGGCGTGCGGGGACTTTTCTTCCGCTCGCTGCACCGCATCGATCAGGCCGATCCCGAGACCCGCAGCCGGGCCGCCGCTGCCTGGCAGAACAACCTCGACCTCTCGATCCTCGAGCCCTGGGCGGCTGCGGGCCGCTTCGCCTCGACAGCCACCACAAGCGACCCGGAGGTCAAGGCGGTGGTGCTCGAGGCGGTGCGGGCGCGCATGGTGGTCGTCTGGCGATCGGCCCAGGGCTCGCAGGTGAGTGCCCGACAGTACCGGGGCGACCTGCCGGACGACGACGGGCCGGTCTCACTGTTGGTGCCCGGAGTGCCCGAGGCCCACCAGGCCTGGCTGGTGGCGGCGGGCGGACTGCGTCCGATCAAGCAGAAGCGTGTTACCGGCGGAGTCTCAGTCGCCCTCGAGCCGTTTCGTGGGCAGGGCTTCGTGCTCTTCTCGGGCGACCCGGCGATCACCGGCAGCGTGCAGCGACGGCTGCAGGAGATCGCCAGGGTGCGACTCTCGGCGGCCCGCGAACTGGCCTCGGTGTCGATGGCCCGCTCCTCGGCGTTGATCGCCGGGCTGCCCCCTGCCGCGATCGGCCAGCTGCCGGCTACGGCGATGCTCGCCAGGGCCGGCCAGGAGGCCCGCACCGGCGAGGCGGTGTTGGCCACCGATCCATCGTCCGCCACCGAGGCCTTCGAGACCGCCGCGGCGATCAGCGGACAGTTCACCCGCCTGGTCTGGGAACGCGGCGTGGTCGCGACCGGCTCGATGGTCGCCGGGCCGCTGTCGGCCTCCGAGGGCACGATCGGTTCGCACTGGCAGTTTGTGGAAACCCTGGCGATGACCCGGCCGGGCGAGGCCCTGCTCGAAGGCGGCAGCATGGAGCGGATCGAGGACCTCGCCGACGCCGGCTGGCGGCATTTCAAGCTCCCCACCGACGAGATCCAGACCAGCGTCGAGGTGATGCAGACCGGCTCGCGGTCCCACGGCAACTGCCTGCAGCTGCGGGCCGCTGCCGTCAACGAGGACGATCCGCCCGTGGTGGTGGAGACGCCCCCGGTCTGGATCACGACGCCCCCCTTGAACCCGCCCGAAGGGCGGCTGGTGGAGATCCGAGCGCGGGTGAGGGTGCCGGCGGACATCGCGGGATCGGCCGACGGGCTCCTCGTTTTTGATTCCTGGGGCGGGCCGGCGCTGGCCGAGCGGGTGGGGCCCACCAAACAATGGCGAATGCTCACGCTCTATCGCATCGCCCCACCGCGCAGCGACGCGGGTGAGAGCCCGCCACCGCTGGTGGTGACCTTCGCGATGACGGGCCTCGGCAAGGCCTTCCTCGATGACGTTTCCGTGCGGGTCCGCAGCCGGGTGAATGCGGCGGCAGGATCACCCACGGTGGCCGTTGACCAGTGGGGCCCGCGGCCGGCCGCAATCCGCCCGCCCCCCGCCGCCACGGCAGGCACGCCGCCGACCTCGCGGGCCTGGCCGGGAACGCTGGGATGGCCCTCGATCTTTCCCTTCGGCTCGACGACCACTCCGGAGAAAACCGCCGATGGCGGTCACGTCGATCCCTTCAAGAAGGCCCGCGGGGCACAGCCGTAAGCAGACGTGTGCCCTAACTGCACGTGGAAAAAGCCCTCCGTGGCAATTCCGGGAGGGGTGCCCGTGCCCTGAGAGCCGGCGTAGCTGGCCA
>CAZRKH010000064.1:0-6594 GCA_964600785.1 uncultured Chitinophagaceae bacterium | reverse complement strand
CGGCGTCTTCGACCGCTCCAAGCCGCTGCCGGTGGCCGGCCACCTCGAGCAGGCCGACGGCACCGCCTGGATGGCCCACTTCGCCGCCGAGATGCTCGCCATCGCGGTGGAACTCGCCGGCCACGATCCGGTCTACGAGGACATGGTCCGCAAGTTCTTCGAGCACTACCTGGCGATCGTGACGGCGATCAACACGCTCGACGGCACCGGCCTCTGGGACGAGGAGGACGGCTTCTACTACGACCACCTCCATGTCGACGGCCGGATGATTCCTCTCAAGTGCCGCTCGATGGTGGGCCTGGTGCCGCTGTTCGCCGTCGAGACCTTCGACCGCCGAGTGCTCGACCGGCTGCCGGCTTTTCGCCGCCGGCTCGAGTGGTTTATCCGCAACCGCCCGGAGCAGACCGCCCAGCTCGAGCCGCCGGGCGACAACGACGGCGATCGCTACCTGCTCTCGGCGGTGTCCCGCCCGAGGCTCGAGCGAATCCTCCGCCGCGTGCTCGACGAGGCCGAGTTTCTCTCGCCCTTCGGCATCCGTTCGCTGTCGCGGGCCCACGCGTCCCGGCCGTTCACGTTTCAGGCCGGCGGCGGCGAGCATCGCGTGGCCTACGTGCCGGGCGAGGCCGACGGCGGCCTGTTCGGGGGCAACTCCAACTGGCGGGGGCCGATCTGGCTGCCGATGAACTTCATGCTGATCGAGTCACTGCGGCGGTATGCCGAGTATTACGGCGACACGCTCCGCGTGGAGTGCCCGACCGGTTCGGGCCGGTGGTGCACGCTGGCCGAGGTTGCCGACGAGCTCGGCCGGCGGGTGGCGAGCATCTTCCTCCCCGACGCGACCGGCCGCCGCCCCTGCCACGGCGATGAGGTCCGTTATGCGGCCGACCCGGCCTGGCGGGATCTGGTGCTCTTCTACGAGTACTTCGACGGCGACAGCGGCCGCGGCTGCGGCGCCGCCCACCAGACCGGCTGGTCAGCCCTGGTCGCCAATCTGCTCGTGGAGCGACAGCGATGACTGGAAGGCGTGTGGGAGCAAGACAAAAGACAAAAGAAAAGGACAGACAAAAGAAAAGAAAGAAAAAGACAGGCGTAATCGTTGGGACAAGGAGCAAAGAGAAAGGAGAAAGAAAAGGACAGGCGTAATCGTCGAGAAAGAAAAGGACAGGCGTAATCGTTGGCAAAGACAAATAGGACAGGCGTTAAAAGAAAAGGACAAAAGAAAAGGACAGGCGTAATCGTTGGGCGTTTCGTTGACACCCGCCTGGAGAGGAGGTACGATACATGCGTTCAGTCAATTCAATCGTGCAGGAGCGTTCGCGATGACGATGCCCAGACGGCAACTGGTGGACGTTGCGGTCACCCGCTACTACCACTGCATTTCTCGCTGCGTGCGACGGGCCTTCCTCTGCGGCGAGGGTTTTGAGCACCGCAAGGCGTGGATCGAGGCACGGCTCGAAGTCCTTGCTCAGCAGTTCGCCATCTCCGTCTGCGGATTTGCCGTCCTTGACAACCACCTTCATGTCCTCTGTCGGCTTGACCCAAGGGTTGCCGACAACTGGACCGTCGAAGACGTCGTCCGCCGCTGGATCACCATATATCCGCCGTCGTGCCTCGACGGCGCCGACCTTACCACACGGGAAGCCTGGATCGCGCACGAGTGCAGGGACTCAGCCCGCGTTGCCCGCTACCGCCAGCGACTCCAAGACCTCGGCTGGTTCATGAAGGCCCTCAAGGAACCGCTGGCACGGCTTGCCAACAAGGAAGACGGCTGCAAAGGCACGTTCTGGGAGGCCCGTTACAAGTCGATTGCCATCCTCGACGAAGAAGCCCTGCTCGCAACCTGCACCTACATCGATTTGAACCCCGTCGCAGCCGGAATCGCGAAGGTTCCTGAAGCCAGCCCGCACACCTCGATCAAGCAGCGGGTGGACCATGCTCGCAGGATCGGCGGCTTGCAAACCCTCCAAGCAGCTGCAACAGCCTCATCGGTGGCCGCCGCCAAAGTCGAAGCCGACATCGAGCAATCACACTGGCTTTGCCCACTCCAAGATCGAAGTGCCACAGGCGCCTCCCGCGAAGGCATGCTGGCCGGGTTTTCCCTGTCGAGCTACCTGGAACTCGTGGACTGGACGGCCCGGCTTTGTCGCAACGGCAAGGCTCGAGTCACCGCAGAAGTCGCGGGCATCATGACCCGCCTCGACACGAGCGTCGAATACTGGCAGTCGCACCTCCAAAAGTTTCTCGGCAAGAACCGGTGGCTCGGCAGCTACTGCGCGACGCGGGCCATGCGACTCAAGGCGATTGCCCGGAATCGCGGCGTTCACCACGTAGACAACGCCCTCGGCAGCCTGGCCGCAGGATAGGTACCAGCCAATCGCAACAAATGAACCGCATCAAGGCTCACACAACCATCGCAGCAACGCCCTGACGAATCCGGTCGAATCCGTTCATGCAGTCACGCCCAGCTTTTGCAGCGAGAAGTGCAGCACACTCCTTCAGCCGCACACTCCTTCAGCAGTCTTTCTGGAATATGCGGCACTGGCCACTCAAGGCCCACTGGTTTCGAATGATGTTTCAACGCGGCGAATCAACCCGCGAGCACCTGGGAAAGCCGACATGATTCCGATGACCGCACAAGCGACAGCCGGAGCGACAGCCGGAGCGACAGCCGGTTCGCGGGCCCTCCGGCTCCCAAATCACCTCGTGCACCTCGTGGCCCTCCTGCCCCTGCTACGCATGCTCGTCATGCTCGTCATGCTCCCCCTGCTCGTCATGCTGCTGCCTGCATGTGGAGCGTTATCGGCTGCCGAGGTGGGCTTCACGAAGCAGGTGCTCAGCGAGCGATTTCTGGCCGAGGGCTGCTGCGTGGCTGATTTCGACCGCGACGGCCAGGCCGACATCGCGGCGGGCAACCTGATCTGGCACGGGCCCGGGTTCACCCGCAAAACGGAATACACACCCCCGCGAAACAACGCCGGCGGCCCGGCCAAAACGCCCTACGACCCAGCCCGCGGCTATTCCAATTATTTCCTGATGTTTGCCCACGACTTCACCGGCGACGGCTGGCAGGACATCCTCGTCTACGACCTGCCCGGTGAAGCGGCGGTCGTCTTTGTGAACCCTGCGGCCGAAGGCGGCCACTGGCCGCGGCACGCCGTCTTTGAAGTCGCCGACGGCGAGTCGCCGGGCCTGGCCGACATCGACGGCGACGGCTGCCCCGAACTCTTCTGCCAGTCGAGCGGTCCGGAACTCGGCGGCCGGCTCGGGTTCGCCCAGATAGACTGGGCCAGGCCCCTCGCCGCGGCACGCTTCCGGCCGATCACGCCCCGCAGCCCCGCCAACGACAAGAAGTATTTCCGCTACACCCACGGCGGCGGCCTCGGCGACCTCAACGGTGACGGCCGGATCGACATCCTCTCCAAGGATGGCTGGTTCGAACAGCCCGAAAGCCTCACCGGGAACCGCATCTGGCCGCTCCATCCCGGGCCCTTCGGGCCGCCAAATGCCCGCGGCGGCGCTCAGATGCTCGTCTTCGACGTCGATGGTGACGGCCGCAACGACGTGGTTACCAGCTACGATGCCCACGGCTACGGAATCGGATGGTTCCGTCAGGAGGCCGACGGCTCGTTCACGGAGCACCGGATCGTCGGGAGCAGTCCCGAGGAAAGCCCGCAGGGAGTCTGCTTCAGCCAGCCACACGCCCTCGCCGCGGCCGACATCGACGGCGACGGGCTGACCGACATCGTGACCGGCAAACGCCGCTGGGCTCACGGAACGACGAAAGACCCTGAGCCCAATGCGCCGCCGGTGCTCTACTGGTTTCGGCTGCTGCGGGACGGCCAGGGCGGGGCGAGGTTCGAGCCGCACCTGATCGACGACGACAGCGGCGTGGGAACGCAGGTCACCCTGGCCGACCTCGACGGCGACGGCCGACCCGACATCGCCGTGGCCAACAAGCGGGGCGTGTTCGCCTTTCGCCAGACGACGCCGCAGTAGCGGCCCGACCCTCAGCGGGCTGCCCCCACCCCCTCACAAGGACCGGCTGGGGCGGTTTTCGCCGGAAACCCCAAGGGGGCTGCAAACGCTCTGGCACCTTCCGGGGCCGATAGCTATCGTCCCGGCCTCATGTGTCGCTTTACAGGCTTCGCTCACACGATGCTCGTGACCACCAGCACCGACGGAACGCTCGAATGTCGCCGCCTTCTGGCTGCCGACGCCGGGGAACTCGCCGGGCTGTTCGCCGCCCTGTGCGACTGCAATGACAACCGATTCTTCCACCCTCACCCGCTTTCCGCCGAAGCCGCAGCCTCGCTCTCGCACTATCACGACGGCCATCACACGCTTTCCGCCGACCGCGACGAGTATCACGTGGTGAAAGATCTCGGCGGCGGAGCCATCGTGGGCTACGGCATGCTCCGGGGCTGGGCGGAGGGCTTTGCCGTGCCGAGCCTGGGCATCGCGGTCCACCCGCGACACCGCGGCCGCGGTATCGCCAGGCAATTCATGCTTCATCTCCACCGCGTGGCATGCGGTCGCGGTGCCCGTCAGGTGCGACTGAAGGTCTACCGCGACAACCAGCCCGCCGTGCGGCTCTACGAGTCACTCGGCTACCGCTTTACCCCGCTTGGCGAGAGCGAATGGCTCGGCATCGCTCCGCTGGCGGCCAGCCGCCCCGAAACCCAAAGCCGCTCCCGCAACCGCTCACGCGTCGCCTGAACCAGACAGGAATCCGTTCATGGATCGCTCCTTCATCCCGGTCTCCCAGCCCGATCTCTCTGAACTCGAGACCCGCTACGCGACCGAGGCCGTGGCGAGCACCTGGATCTCCTCATCGGGGGCCTTTCTCGACCGCTTCGAGGCGGAGTTTGCCGAGGCCTCCGCCTGCCGCCATGCCCTGGGCACCACCAGCGGCACGACCGCTCTGCACCTGGCCCTGGCCACCCTCGGCCTGGGTCAGGGGGACGAGGTGATCGTGCCCTCGATGACCTACATCGCCACCGCCAATGCCGTTCGCTACTGCGGTGGCGAGCCGGTTTTCGTCGACATCGACCCGGAAACCTGGTGCCTCGATCCGACGGCAATCGAAGCCGCAATCACGCCCAGGACCAAGGGCATCATCCCGGTCCACCTGCTCGGTCACCCGGCCGACATGGACCCGATCATGAAACTCGCGGTGACCCACGGCCTGTGGGTGGTCGAGGATGCCGCCGAGGCCACCTTCGCCCGCTACAAAGGCCGGCCCTGCGGCAGCCTGGCGACGGCGGGAACGTTCTCATTTTTTGGCAACAAGATCCTCACTTCCGGCGAGGGCGGCGCGGTCACCTGCAACGACGAGTCGCTCCGCCATCGCATGGCCCTTCTCCGCGGCCAGGGGATGGATCCCCAGAAGCGGTACCACTTCCCGATCGTGGGCTACAACTACCGCATGACCAACGTGGCTGCCGCCATTCTCTGCGGCCAGATGGAACGCCGCGAATCGATCATCGCCCGCCGCAGGGAGATCCTCCGGCTCTACGAGCAGGAGCTCGCCGATCTGCCGGGGGTCGTGATCCGCCAGGATGCCCCCTGGGCCGAATCGGCCCCCTGGATGTTTTCATGCCTGGTCGATCCGGCACGCTTCGGCTGCCGTCGAGACGATCTGGCCGCCGAACTGTCGAACCGGGGCATCGATTCCAGGCCGATGTTCATCCCGATCCACCGCCTGCCGCCCTACCGGAAGTCGGCCCGCAAAAGACGCACCGTGCTGCCGGTCACCGATCGGCTCGGCGCCCTGGGAATCATGCTGCCGACCTACCCGCAGCTCGGCGATGCCGAGGTGCTGCGGATCTGCAGCACGATTCGAGACATCGGCCGGGGTCATCTCAATCGCCGCCTGGCCGGCGGCACTCGACGTCTCACCCCGAGGCCGGCAGCCCTGCCCCGCAAGGCGGCCTGAACCCGCGCGGCCTGAACCCAAAGCCATCGCTTGCCGCGTGTCGGGCGACACCTTGGGCCCGGTCGCCTTGACCCCCGGGCGGCCTGACCGCGACAATCCGGGATTGGTCTTGCGGTTTTACCGCCCCGCGGTGAGCGGCGACCACGACAACGGTTCTTACAAATAGCAGAGCATGGAAACCCTCGAACGCCTCTGGGACGCGATCTCCAACGCCGCCGCGGCCTTTGGCAGCCGCGTGGAGCGGGCGATCACCGGCATGTTCGGGTCGTCCAACGCCCGCTCCCTCCGCCGGCTCGAGCCGCGGGTCGAGGCGATCAATTCCCTCGAGCCCCGCTACGAGGCGATGAGCGACGAGGAACTCCGCGGCCAGGCCGCCGAGTTCCGCCGCCGCCTGGCAGCCGGGGAAACCCTCGACGACCTGCTCGTGGAGGCCTTTGCCGTCTGCCGCGAGGGGGGCAAAAGGTTCCTCGGCATGCGGCACTACGACGTGCAGCTGATCGGCGGGATGGTGCTGCACTCCGGGTCGATCGCCGAGATGATCACCGGCGAGGGCAAGACCCTCGTGGCCACGCTGCCGGCCTATCTCAATGCCCTCGAGGGCAAGGGCGTGCATGTGGTGACGGTCAACGACTACCTCGCCCGCCGCGACATGGATTGGA
>CAZRKH010000063.1:0-7525 GCA_964600785.1 uncultured Chitinophagaceae bacterium | reverse complement strand
CACGTCGCGGCCGTACTCCACCAGTCGCTTGGCCTTCTCGATGACCATCTCGGCCACCTGCACGTGGCGGCTGGCATTTTCGTCGAAGGTGGAGCTGATCACCTCGCAGTTGGGCCCCTTGACCTGCCGTTCCATGTCGGTCACCTCTTCGGGCCGCTCGTCGATCAGGAGCATGATCACGTAGGCCTCGGGATAGTTTTCGAGCACGGCCTTGGCCATCTTCTGCAGGAGGATCGTCTTGCCGGCACGCGGAGGGCTGACAATCAGCCCCCGTTGGCCGAAGCCGATCGGCACCACCAGGTCGATCACCCGCGTGGCAAGTTCGTCCTGGGTGGTTTCCATCACGATCCGTTCGTCCGGATGCAGCGGCGTCAGGTCATCGAAGAAGACCCGGCTGGAGAGCTTGGCCGGATCCTCGCCGTTGATCGCCTCCACCCGCAGGAGGGCGAAATACCGCTCGCTCTCCTTGGGCGGACGGATCTGGCCGGCCACGTTGGTGCCGTTGCGAAGGCCGAAGCGGCGGATCTGGCTCGGCGAAACGTAGATGTCGTCGGGGCAGGAGAGGTAGTGGTAGTCGGGGCTGCGGAGGAAGCCGAAGCCGTCGGGCAGAATCTCGAGGGTGCCCTCGCCGAACATCAGCCCGTTGAGCTTGACCCGCTCCTTGAGGATCCGAAAAACGAGTTCGTGCTTCTTCACGCCACTGACATCCTCGCCGCACTCGTTGCGGGCGAGTTCGATCAGCTCCGGCATCGACATCTTCTGCAGGGCCGTGATGTGGGTGTCGCCCTGCTTGAGGGCCGCATAGCGGTCGCGGGGCTCGGCCTCGCCCTTGACCTCCTCGGCGATCTCCTCGGCGATGGAGAGCGGCTCGTCGTCGGCCGGCGACGGCCCGCTGCCGGCGGCGGTGGTATCGGTGGGACCATTCATGACTGAGCCCTCCGGGGGCAAAAGGAAACAGAAAGGAGTCGGAGACCGGCCGCAGGTGCGGGGCCGCCGGTGGGTGCCCGTGAGGGCGGTGGGAATTATCGCGGGGAGGGGGGAGGAGACGGAGGCTGGAGTCTTCGTCGCCGCGATCACGATCGCGGTGCGACGTGCGTCTTCCAGAGCCGTTCCACCTGCTCCCGAGTATAAGCGATCCCGCCCCCGGCATCCACGGAGAGGATTTTCGCCGCCGGCGCCGCAGCGGCGGCCCCGCCCTCGGGAACCCGCCGTTGCCAGGCGGTATCCCGCCAGACCGCCTGCTCGTCATTCCATCCCCGCTCGGCCATCCGTTGCCGTCGGATGGCATCGTCGCAGTGCACCTCGATCAGAAAATCGCACGCCCTGCCCCACCCTCCCTGCAGCAGGAGGGGCACATCGAGCACCAGCACTTCGCGATCATCGGCCCGCCGGAGGGTCTCGGCGATCCGCTGCCGCACCCTCGGATGCACGATGGCCTCGAGGGCCGCCAGAGCCTCGGCGTGGCGGGGCTGGGGGCCGAAGACCGCCGCCGCGAGCCGATCACGCCACACCCGGCCGGCCGCGTCGAGATACTCAGGGCCGAAGCGTCTGGCGATGCTGGCGGCCACATCCGGCTCAGCGAGCACCGCGTGGGCCATCGCGTCGGCATCGACCAGCGTCGCTCCCTGATCGGCGAGCAGGCGGGCCACGGTCGACTTCCCGGCGGCGATCCTGCCGACGAGCCCGAGCACCGTCATTCGGACGTCTCCTCGCTTCCACCACCGCCTGCGGCCTTGTCGCAGTCGTCCCAGGTCTTGCCCTCGTGCACCGAGACGACCAGCGGCACCTCCAGCTGCATCGCGGTCTCCATCGCCTCGCTCACGAGGGCCCGCAAGCGGGCGGTCTCCCCGGCGGGCGACTCGAGCAGCAGTTCGTCGTGGATCTGCAGCAGCAGCCGGCCGGCGAGGCCCGCCTCGGCGAGGGCCCTTTGCGCCGCGAGCATCGCCAGCTTGATCAGGTCGGCTGCCGAGCCCTGCACGACCGTGTTGACCGCCGTCCGCTCCGGGAGCGTGAGGGCAAAGCTGCCCGAGGCGTTGCGGCGGCCTTCGCGGTCGCGGACACCGTGGATCGTGCGGCGGCGGCCGAGCATCGTGGTCACCAGTCTCTCGGCCCGGCAGCGATCGAGCAGGTCGTCGATGAAACTCGCGGCGCCCGCGAAGGTGGCGAAGTAGCGATCGATGAAGGCGGCCGCCTCGAGCTGGGTGATACCCAGAGTCTTGGCCAGACCGAATCCGCTCTGGCCGTAGAGGATGCCGAAGTTGACCGCCTTGGCGGTCCGCCGCATCTGGCCGGTCACCCCGCCGCGGTCGACGCCGAAGACGGCCATCGCCGTGCGAAGATGGATGTCGTCTCCCTCGGCGAAGGCGGCCCGCATCGCCTCGTCGCCGGAGAGGTGGGCGAGCACCCGCAGCTCGATCTGCGAGTAGTCGGCGGTGACGAACCGCCAGCCCTCCTCTCGCGGCAGGAAGGCTCCCCGGATCTCCCTCCCCTCGCGGGTGCGGACGGGGATGTTCTGCAGGTTGGGATTGCTCGAAGAGAGCCGTCCGGTGGCCGTGGCCATCTGGTTGAAGGAGGCGTGGATCCTGCCGGTTCGCGGGGAGACGAGCCGCGGCAGGCTGTCGACGTAGGTGCTTTTGAGCTTGGAGTACTGCCGGTGCTCCAGCAGCATCCGCGGCAGGGGATGCACCTCCGCGAGCGTCTCGAGCACCTCCGCGTCGGTGCTCGGGCCGGTCTTGGTCCGCTTGATGACCGGCAGGCCAAGTTCTTCGAAAAGCACCTTCCGCACCTGCTGCGGCGAGCCGATCAGAAAGGGGTGGCCGGCAAGGCCCTCGATCGACTCGTCAAGGGCCGCCAGCCGTTTCGCGTAGGTTGCAGAGAGCCTCTCCAACGCCGCGATGTCGACGCGGACGCCAGCCGATTCCATCTCCGCAAGCACCGCCACCAGCGGCATCTCGACCTCGCGAAACAGCGGCCCCAGGCCGTCATGCTCGAGGCTTTCCGCAAGCGGCCCGGCCAGTTCGAGCACCCCGCGGGCAACCGCCGCGGCACCTTCCGGCGTGGTCACCGCGTCGTCCGGCTCGGGGAGCGAGAGGGCAATACCCTGCCCCGCCGCCACGTCGGCGAGCATGTAGCTTCGCTGGCCGGCGTCGAGCAGGTACGCCGCGAGCATCGTGTCGAAGCCGGCCACCGAAAGGGTCAGCCCCAGCGGCTCGAGCAGTCGCCGCTGTCGTTTGAGGTCGTGGGCATGAATCGTCAGCGAGCCGTCACTGAGCCGCTCGCCGATTCCGTCGGCCGCACGTTCGCTTGCGAGTGTCGCCGCCGGCAGCCACCAGGTCTCCTCGGGCAGGGCCACCGCCATTCCGGCGATGGTCGGCTGACCCGGGTCTGTGGCGGGAGCCTGAGTGGCCGCCACACATACCGCGGCCCGCTTGGCGGCGATCAGGGCCGCGACGAAGGCCTCGGCGGCCGGGTCGTCGTCGGCCCGGCGGAGCGGCCGGCCCTCCGGCTCGTCGTCGAAAAGCCCCCTCTCGGCGGCCGGCCGGCCGGTGACGGCAAGCGAACCGGTCGCCTGCGCGACGAGGCTCTTGAAGCCCATCTCCCGCAGAAAGCCGGCCACCCCTTCGGCGTCGGGCAGCTTCCAGGCCGCGGCCGTCCAGGGAATCTCGACCGGCACATCGGCGTGCAGCTGCACCAGCGGACGGCTGGCCCGCGCGGTATCGGCATGCAGCCGGAGGTTTTCCGATCGCTTTTTGCCGGAGACCTCGCCGGCATGATCGAGCACGCCATCGAGCGACCCGAATCGCCCCAGCAATTCCGAGGCGATCTTGGGCCCGATCAGCGGCACGCCGGGTACGTTGTCGACCGAGTCGCCCACCAGCGAAAGGAAATCGACCACCTGCTCCGGGCCGATGCCCCACTCCTCGCGGAGTTCCTCGACGCCGTAGGGCTTGCCGGTGCGGAGGTTGAAAAGATCGACCTGTTCGCCGAGCAGCTGCCGGGCGTCCTTGTCGCTCGTGGCGAGCATGCAGTGGCCGCCGGCCTCGGCGGTGCGGGCCGCGATCGTGGCCAGGATGTCGTCGGCCTCGTAGCCGGCCTGCTCGACAAGGGGGATGCCCATCACCTCCAGCAGGCGGCGGACGAGCGGAATCTGCGGCACCAAGTCGCCAGGCATCTCGGGCCTGTTGGCCTTGTAGTCCTCGAAGGCCTCGTGCCGGAAGGTGGGCCCTGCGGCGTCCATCGCGGAGAACACGTAGTCGGGCTTGCGGACGGTGAGGATCTCGAGCAGGTCGCGGGCGAAGCCATACACCGCCGACACCGGTTCGCCCCGTGGGCTGGTCATCTCCGGCAGGGCATGGAAGAGCTGATAGATCCGCGAGAGCGTGTCGATCACCCACACGGTCCGGCCGGCGAGATCGGGGGTGGGTGCCATCGGCTCGCCTGTCAGTCGCCGCTGGGCGGTTCGTACTCGAAATCCTTCCACTTCATCGCCCGCCGGAATGGCTCGATCCGCAGCACCACCTCGCCGTTCTGAAAGAGGCGGACGGTGCCGTTGGTCTCGCTCACGCTGACCGCCACGCTCTTGGTGCGTCGGGTGATCGCCGCGGCGGCCCAGTGCCTCGCGCCGAGCCCCTTGGCCACCGACACGCTCTCGGCGGAGGCGTCGATGTAGCGGGCGGCGGCCTCCACGGTGCCGTCGGAGTTGACGACGAATGCCCCATCGAGCTGGGCGATCTCCTTGATCCCCTCCCGCACCCGGTGGTCGGTGAGCTTTCGCTCGCCGCGGTTGTAGCCGCGGACAGGGTCGAAACCGGTGGCGTGGCTCGACTGCATCACGCGGCGGCTGTCGCCGACGACAAACAGGGTGCCCACCGGCTTGCCCTCCCGGCCCTCACGCCCGATTTCAACGGCGATGTCGACCACGAGCTTGAGCGTCTCCAGCGGCACCTTCGTCTCGAGGTTGCGGAGATCACGGCTGGTGAGCTGGCCGAGATGCTCCTCCAGACGCAGCACGCTGAGCGAATCAAGGGCCCCCGCTTCGAAGCCGCTGTAGAGGGTGACCACCATCGCCTCGGGGTCGATCAATTCCGCGGCCACACACTCCAGCAACGCCTGGGTGATCCTCTCCTGCACCGGCAGGCCGGCGACGTCGAGCAGCACCGGCTTGAGCCCCGCGGCCTCGCTGCCCTCGAGGTCGGGCTCGTCATCGGCGGCAATCAACACCGGCGCATTGCCGGAGTGCTCTCGCACGAGATCCCAATCGAGCCGCCGGTCGACGAGGATCAGGATTGCATCGGCACCGGTTTGCCCGTGCAGCCCGACGGCGGCGTCGAGAAACTGCTCGAGGGATCGCTTCTGGTTGCCAGCCATCATGGAACGCTCCTGCCGCAGACCCCGTCGGCACGGATCGTTCGGCCGCGTGTACGCCGCCCTCGACGGCTGTCGCAGCGTATGCCCCGCCGCGTCCGGCTTCAAGGGATGCGGCGAGGGCTGCGAGCCGCAGCCCGTCGGGCCTCACCGCTGGTGGGTCTGAGGCGGCAGGACGGGACCGTCGGCCACCCGCTCGACCCCGCTGGGGTCGGCCTTCATCGGTCCGTGGAAGGCGGCGATGCTGCCGGGCAGCACCACCCCCCAGACCCGCTCTTGGTAGATCGTGAGGGCATGCAGGGCGTGGCCGAGCGGCCCGATCTTCCATTCCCGATTGACGTCGCTGGCGAGGGCCATTTCCAAAAACCCCACCGCCCGCACGATCCGTGAATCGTAGAGTTGCTCCTGGTCGAGCGAGGCGACGAGCCATTCGAGGATGTGGCCGGTGGTCTGCACCTTGCGGTCGATGTCGTCGGGGCGGTCGGCGGGATACTTGAACCACTCGGTGCTGAAGGAGCCGTCGCGGTTTTGCAATTTCGTGACGGCAAACGCCTGGTAGTCGCGGACGAAGCGATCGGCCCGGCGGTAGACGCCGTCGAGCGACCCGATGGCCTGCTTCCGACGCTGGCAGGCATAGGACAGACCGAAGAGCCGGTGGGTGCCCCCGCAGGCCACGGTGCGGACCGGCTGGGCGAGTTCCTCCTCGACAAGCCTCGGCAGTGACCATTCCTCCCCGTCGCGGTTTTTCCAGGTCGCGTCGGTGGGCAGGTAGTGGGCCAGCCCGATCAGAGAGAAGGTCAGCTCGGTGCCGGGCCGGCAGGCCTGCTGCTCCTCGGTGACGAGGTCGGCGACGGTGAAGGACCGCTTCTGGATCGTGATCGGCGATTCCTTGGCCACGCGGCATTGGGCGAGCATGGCGAGGTATTGGGCCGAGTGGCCCTGCACGCCGTAGCCGATCAGCCCCCGCACCCGCTTCTCCGAGGCCACCAGCAGCACCTGCCCGCGGCAACGGCCGCCCATGTTCATCCAGCCGATGGCGTTGACCGGGGTGCCACCGGGCCCTCCGACCCGCAGCTTTGTCGGGATGCCAAACGCGATGAACCCGTGCATCACCTCCCACGGCGTGTTCTCGGCGGTGTTGAGCGGACGTCGCTGGTAGGCGGCGAGGGTACGGGCAATCCGCAGCCGCATCCGCTCAAACTGTCGGGTCTTCGGCGGCGGCGGTCCGGAGGGCCGCGCCAGCGACGAGCGGCTCGGCTTTGATTCGCGGTCTTCATCCCGGCTCTGCGTGCGGCCGGCGGCGTCGTCGAGCGTCGGCCCGGTCGGCTCGCTCGCGTCGCCTTCGCGGGTGACGTCGATGCCGAGATCGATCGTGACGCCGAGGCTCCGTTCGGCGGTCTGACTGACCGCCACGAGCAGGTCACCGGCAAACGCCCTCCATTCATCAACGCTCTCGGGCAGCTCCGCGTCGACCGTCTCAGCCGTGGCCTCCGGCCGCTCGGGCAGTTCGCCAGGCCGGGCCGGACGCGGCGCGGGGATGAACGCTCGCCTCGGTCGCGGTGCCTCGGCAGGCGACGGACTCCGGTTGAACAGGCTGTCGAAAAAGCGTCGCGGGCCACCCTGGGCGAGTTGCAGCGGGTTCGGCTTTTCCTCGGACTCGACGGTCCTGACGGTGGTGGCGGCCATCAACGCCAACGCGAGTCCTGCGAGGCGGAAGCTGCGGCTGGGAATGGACATCGGGCGGGAGGCCTCGGTCTGCGGCAAGTGGGTGTGAAACGTCGTTGGTGGAATGCGGCGAGCTTCTCGCCGATCGACTTCTCCGGTGCGGGGTGTATCGACCAGACGTTCCGCTGAAACGTGCGACCCGGCTCGAGACGCCATTCCTCACGCCAGCCTGCCCCGTAGGAGGAACCCGTATTCCTTGCCCCGCTTCACGCCGCCACTGGGTCATAAGCACGCTTGGGAAGCCCGAACTGCCGGTTGCTGGGCTGGTCTGTCGCGCCGAGCGGGCCATCCTGGCCCGGCGGCTTCACAGACAGCCGGCGTCGTGCCGGCTGAGCCGGTTGCAGCGCTGGTCTGTCGCGCCGAGCGGGCCATCCTGGCCCGGCGGCTTCACAGACAGCCGGCGTCGTGCCGGCTGGGCCGGTTGCAGCGCAACCGG
>CAZRKH010000062.1:0-9344 GCA_964600785.1 uncultured Chitinophagaceae bacterium | reverse complement strand
GCCCCCCCGGGGGGGGGCGGCGGCGGCCGGCAGCGAACAGGAACTTGCCGAGACGATTTCCCAGCTCGACGAGACGACCGCCCGCACCGTGGCAAGGGCCTTGAGCATTTTCTTCGATCTCGCCAACATCGCCGAGGATTTGCAGCGTGTCCGGGTGCTTCGCGACCGCGAACGTAGCCGCCACCCGGCGGCGCTCTCGGAATCGCTTGCCGCGGCGATCGAAGCTCTCAGGCAGGCCGGCCTGACCGCCGATGAGGTGCAGTCGGCCCTCGACCGGCTGGCGATCGAACTGGTTTTTACGGCCCATCCCAGCGAGGCGAAACGGCGAAGCATCCGCTCGAAGCTGCGGCGGATCCGGCGAGGGCTCTCGTCGCTGGAGCGGGCCGATCTGCTGCCCCGCGAGCAAAACCAGCTCCGCGACGATATCGCCGCAGAGCTGCGTGTGCTCTGGCAGACCGAGTTTCTCAAGCCCTCCAAGCCGACGGTGGCCGACGAAGTGGCCCGCGGCCTCTCGATTCTGCCGAGACTGCGGGAAGTGGTGCCCGAGGTCCGGCGGGCGATGCGGCGGGCCCTCGCCGAGCACTACCCGGGCCATCGCTTTCGGATTCCGACCTTCCTGAGTTTCGGCTCCTGGATGGGCGGTGACCGCGACGGGAATCCCTTTGTGACCGCCGAAGTGACCGGTGAGACGCTTTGCCGTCTGCGGAATGCGGCGATCGAAATGCATCTCGAGGAGTGCCGCCGTCTCTACGACTTCCTGACGGTCTCCCTGACCTGCACACCGGGTGCCCAAGCCCTTCTGGCCCGGCTCGAGACCTTGGAGCAACGGTGGCCCGGCTTGGCCGAGGCGGTCGCCGAAACGCCGCCCCATGAGGCCTACCGTCGCTGGCTGCGAGCGATCCGCTGGCGGCTGGAGCAGTCGCGGGCCGCTGTGCCCGACACGCCGCCCCTGCCAGGCGATTACGGGGACGGCAGCGAGCTCGAGGCCGACGTCGAGGCGATCTGCGAATGCCTGGAGGTCGACCATGACGAGGGCATCCTTGATGGCGAGGCGGGGCGGTGGCTCGACCTGGTGCGGACGTTTGGGTTGAGGCTGACGCGGCTCGACATCCGCCAAGACTCGCGTCGCTACGAGGAGATCGCCACCGACATCCTGCGGGCCTGCGGCGAGTGTGACGACTTCGCCTCGCTCGACGAGGAGGCCAGAGCCGAGTGCCTGCGGCGGACGATGGGCCGCCTGGACGATCCACCGGCCGAGGGCCTCTCCCCGCTGACTCGCGACACCCTCGACCTCTACAGGCTGCTGCGACGAGCCGTGGAACGTTTCGGGGCCGGCTGTCTCGGCGGCAGCATCATCAGCCTCACGCAGTCCCGCATCGACGTGCTGACCGTGCTCTGGCTGTGGCACCACGCCTGCCGTGAGGCCGACGAAACCATCCGCCGGGCGATTGAGATCGTGCCGCTGTTTGAAAAGATCGGTGACCTCGAGCGGTCAGATGCGACGCTCCTGGCGATGCTCGCCGAGCCCGCCTATGCCGACCATCTTGCAGCCCGTGGCGGTCGGCAGGTGGTGATGGTGGGCTACTCCGACAGCACCAAAGATGGGGGCTACCTTTCAGCCTGCTGGGGCCTCTACAGGGCCCAGCGAAACCTCGCCGCCGCCGCGGCCGCTCGCGGCGTGCGTCTCACCTTCTTCCACGGCCGGGGCGGCTCGCTCGGCCGGGGCGGCGGACCGGCCGCTCGCGGCATCCTCTCGCTGCCACCGGAGTCGCTCGACGGCAGCCTGCGGCTGACCGAGCAGGGAGAGGTGCTCGCCGAACGCTACGACGATGTGCAGATCGCCTATCGCCACCTCGAGCAGGTCGGCTGGGCCACGCTGACCGCCTCGACCCTTGCCGCAGTTGAGCCTCCGGCAGCCTGGCTGGAGCTGGCCGAACGACTCGCCGGCCGCTCCTACGAGGTCTACCGCGAACTCGTCGAGCAGCCCGGTTTCATCGAGTTTTTTTCCCAGGCCACGCCGATCGACGAGATCGAAAACCTGCCGATCGGTTCGCGGCCCAGCCGGCGTCGCGGCGAACGGTCGCTTGACGACTTGCGGGCGATCCCCTGGGTCTTCGCCTGGACCCAGAACCGCTGCATCCTGCCGGCCTGGTACGGACTGGGCACGGCGCTTCTGGAGGTGAAGTACGACGACCGCGATGCATGGCAGGCGGTCCGCAGCATGTACCGGGAGTGGTCCTTCTTCACCGCCACGATCGACAATGCGTCGCTGGCTTTGGCCAAGGCTGATATCGGGATCGGTCAGCGGTACAGCGAACTGGTTGAGGACGACGAGGTCCGCCGGAGCATCTGGCAGCGGCTGGCGGCCGAATGCGATCGCTCGCGGCAGGCGGTGCTCGACGTGGTCGGCTCCCGCGAACTCCTCGACGCCACCCCCTGGCTCAAAGATTCGATCGAGGCCCGCAATCCATCGGTCGATCCGCTGAACCTGATCCAGATCGAGTTCCTCCGACGTCGCCGAGCCGAGGAACCGCGGGAGGTCGGGCCGCTACGGGAGATCCTCCGCCTCGCCGTACAAGGAATCGCATCGGGCATGCGAACCACCGGCTGACCGAATTTTCCACCCTTTACGGAGCATGCCATGACACTCTCCCAGCCGCAGGTCACCGCCGCCGAACTGGCCATCGACACTCTCGGCCCCTGCCGTGTCGATTCGCCGATGCGGGCCCTCCTCGATGGCCGAAAGACGAGCCAGCACTACGTGGGGGAGAACGACCGCGTGCTCTTCGACGACACCGCCGTGATGGTCTCGGCTCGGGGCTGCCCCGCCGACGAACTGCCCGGCTTCGAGCCGGCGGGAGCCCGGCAGAAGATCTACTTCGACCCGACCAAAACCCGGGTGGGAATCGTGACCTGCGGCGGGCTCTGCCCGGGGCTCAACAACGTGATCCGGGGCATCGTGATGGAGCTCTGGTTCCACTACGGCGTGCGGCGGATCAGCGGATTCACCAGGGGCTTTCGCGGCTTCATCCCCGACGAGTGCTGCGAGGTGATCGACCTGACCCCCGAGACGGTCTCGAGTATCCACGATGACGGCGGCACGATCCTCGGCACCTCCCGCGGCCGACAAGAAGTTGACGAGATCGTCGACTGCCTCGAGCGGATGGGAATTTCGATCCTGTTCGTGATCGGCGGCGACGGCTCGCTGCGTGGGGCGATGAAGATCGCCCAGGTTGTCGCCGCCCGCGACGAAAAGATCGCGGTGGTGGGCGTGCCCAAAACGATCGACAACGACATCCCCCTGATCGATCAGAGCTTCGGATTCCAGACCGCGTTCTCCGAGGCGGTTGAGGCAGTCACCTCGGCCCATGTGGAGGCCAAGGCGGCCCCCAACGGCGTGGGGCTGGTGAAGTTGATGGGTCGCCACTCCGGCTTCATCGCCTGCTACGCCGCACTGGCCCGCAACGATGCCAATTACGTGCTGGTGCCGGAGGTGCCGTTTGCCATCGACGGGCCGGGAGGCTTGCTGGAACACCTGCTCGCGCGTGTCCGCCGCCGGCACCATGCGGTGATCGTGGTGGCCGAGGGAGCCGGCCAGGATCTCTGCGGCGGCGGCCCGCGGCAGACCGACGCCTCCGGCAACGTGCTGCTTGCCGACATCGGGCAGTTCCTCAAGGATCGCATCAAGGCCCACTTTGCGGCGGCCGGCGAGGAACTGAGCCTGAAATACATCGACCCGAGCTACCTGATCCGCAGCGTGCCGGCCAATGCCTTCGACGCGGTCTACTGCCTGCGGCTGGCCCACAATGCCGTGCATGCGGCGATGGCGGGCCGCACGGCGATGGTGGTGGGCCGCTGGCACGGCCGATTCGTGCACATCCCGATGGCCCTCGCGGTGGGCAGCCGCAACCAGGTCGACCCCAACGGCGACCTCTGGCTCTCGGTCCTCGAGGCGACCGGCCAACCGAGGCGGTTTGCCGAGGCCGCGGCCGCCTCGCCGGCGACCCGCTGAAGGTCATCCCCGCAGTAAGCGGTGCGGTTTGTCGCGATTGTGTCCCGACTCGAGGGGGAGCCGGCGATGAAATTGTTCAGATTTCATGAGCGACTCCCGATAGCAATCTTTCATCAGGAGACATCAACGGACCTGCTGCGGGGCAGCGGATGCCGAGCCGGTCGCCTGTTTCGCGGAGGGGGTTGAGATCGATGCCACAACAGGAGTTTGGACTCACCGCACACACACCGGTGCTCGATGCGGCCCGCCGGGTGCTCTCACGTCGATTCGAAGCGGTGCGTGACCGGCTCGCCGAGGCGATCCATGCCGGTGGAGACCGGCCTGCGGCGATCCACGCCCTGCGAGTGGCGACAAGGCGGGCAGCCGCGGCGGTCGATGTTTTCGACAGCTGCCTGCCTACCCGGATCGGCAGGCGGTGCCGCCGACACCTGCGGCAACTACGCAAGGCGGCCGGGGGCCCTCGCGACTGGGACGTGTTTCTCGCCGCGGTGGCCCGCAGTGAGCAGGACGATGCTTCAATCAGCCGTACCGGCGCCGGCCGGCTGCTTACCGGCTACGCTGTGGCCGGGCGAATTCCCGCCGATGCGACGCTCGCCAAAGCCTTCACCGGGGAGCCGTTCGCCTTTGAGCGGACGATGGCGGAGACGGTCGCCGCGATCCGCGACACCGGCGGACCGGCAACCCTCGCCGAGTTTGCACGGCCACTCATGCTGCGGCGGGCCAGCCTCTTCGACGCGGCCTGCGGAGTGGCCGTCGATCCGGCCTCGGGTGCCGGCGACGGCTGGGAGCAGCTCCACCAGGCGAGGATTGCCGGCAAGCGGCTGCGGTATGCGATCGAGATCCTGCGGGAATGCCTCTCCGGCCGAAGCTGCAAGCCGGTACTCAAAGCGCTCACGCGGCTGCAGGAGATTTTGGGGACGGTCAACGACGACAGCACGGCAATCGGCCACATCCGTCGGCTCGCCGGTGGCCTCGAGGCGGTCGGCGATCCGCGGCTGGTGGAGCCGCTGGCTACGCTGCGTGCTGTGGCCGACACGCGCGAGCGGGCGATGGCTGCCGGCCGCGACCGTTTCAGCGATTGGCTCACCGGCTGGAGGAGCCCCTGTCTGCGGCAGGCCTTGCAGGCAATCTGCCTGCAAGGCGGTGATCTGGCCAGCCGGCCGGCCGGCTGCCCGCTGCCGCAGGGTGAGTGTGGCGGGGGCGGCTGCAGCGAACGTGCCGCCTAAGCCGCCAGTAGCCCGGTGCGGCTCGCACCGGTTTCTTCCGTTCGCGTCAGCCGACCACGGCTCACGTCGCGCGAAGCTCGGGGCGAGCCCACGCCGTCTCGCCGGACGTTCGCCTCGGCATCCGGCCTCGGCTCACTCGAGCTTTCTCGCTCTCGGGCCTCCGGGGCCCTCCGCTCGCCAGCCACGCCGGCTCGAGCGGCCCGGGCTCCCCACTCGCAGAACCCCGGTAGGCCGGTGCGGCCCGAGTAGGCCGGTGCGGCCCGCACCGGCAGTTCCCCGGTGCGGCTCGCACCGGCACTTCCCGCTCGGTGCGACAGACACGCCTGGCACCGGTTCAGCCGGTGAGCTTTTTGTAGCGGAAGCGGTGCGGCTCATCGGCGTCGATCCCAAGACGCTCGCGACGGCTGCGTTCGTAGACCTCGAAGTTGCCGTCGCAGACATGCACGTAGCCATCCCCCTCGAAGGCGATGATCTGCGTGGCCAGCCGGTCAAGAAACCACCGGTCGTGGGTGATCACCACCACGCTTCCTGGAAAGTGGGTGATACCCTCCTCGAGCGACCGCAGGGTGTCGACGTCGAGGTCGTTGGTCGGCTCATCGAGCAACAGCAGGTTGCACCCCTTTCGCAGGAGCTTGGCAAGATGCACCCGGTTTCGCTCGCCGCCTGAGAGCGTGCCGACCTTCTTCTGCTGGTCGGGGCCCATGAACATGAACTTCGCCACGTAGCTGCGGGCGTTGACCGAACGCTTGCCCAGCTCGATCGTGTCGTGGCCACCGGAGATCTCTTCGAACACACTTTTCCCGGCGTCGAGCGCGTCGCGGGTCTGGTCGACGTAGCCGATATCGACGGTCGCACCGACCTTGATCTCGCCTGCGTCCGGCTCCTCCTGGCCCACGAGCATCCGAAACAGCGTGGTCTTGCCGGCGCCGTTGGGGCCGATGATCCCCACGATCCCGCCAGGCGGAATCCGGAAGGAGAGATTCTCGAAAAGCAGCTTGTCGCCGTAGGCCTTGGAGAGGCCCTCGGCCTCGATCACCTGGTCGCCGAGCGGCCGGCTGGCGGGAATGAAGATCTCCACGTCGGCATCGCGGGTGGCGGCCTGCTCGGCGGCGAGCTTTTCGTAGGCGGCCACGCGGGCCTTGCTCTTGGCCTGCCGGGCCTTGGGGCTCATCCGGATCCATTCCAGCTCGCGGTCGAGCGTCTTTTGACGGGCCGAGGCCTGCTTCTCCTCGAGTGCCAGCCGGGCCTTCTTCTGCTCGAGCCAGGCGGAGTAGTTGCCTTCAAAGGGGATACCGCGACCGTGGTCCACCTCCAGAATCCATTTCGCGACGTTGTCGAGGAAGTAGCGGTCGTGGGTCACGGCGACCACCGTCCCCTCGTACTCGGCCAGATGCCGCTCCAGCCAGGCCACGCTCTCCGCATCAAGATGGTTGGTCGGCTCGTCGAGCAGCAGCAGGTCGGGCTTCTCCAGCAGCAGCTTGCACAACGCCACCCGCCTCCGTTCGCCGCCGGAGAGGTTCGTGACCTGCCAGTCGCTCGGGGGCAGATTCATCGCATCCATGGCGATCTCGACCTGCCGCTCGAGGTCCCAGGCGTTCTTGGCCTCGATCTCATCCTGCACGGCCGCCTGCTCCTCGAGGAGCTTCTCCATCTCCTCTGGCTCGATCGGTTCGCCGAGGCGGGTATTGATCTCCTCAAAGCGAGCCAGCACCGCCCGGGTGGAGGCCACCGCCTCCATCACGTTTTCCTGCACGTTCTTCTCCGGGTCGAGCTGCGGCTCCTGCGGCAGGTACCCCACGGTGGCACCCTCGGCGATCCTCGCCTCACCCTCGAACTCGGTGTCGATGCCGGCCATGATCTTCATCAGCGTGCTCTTGCCGGCGCCGTTGCGGCCGAGCAGCCCGATCTTGGCCCCCGGATAGAAGGCGAGGTTGATGTTCTTGAGCAACTCCCGCTGCCCGAACTTCTTGGTGAGATTGCTGATTTGATAGATAAACGCGGCGCCCATGGGAATCACTCGGGGTTTCGGGAAGCAGGGGACGGCGGGACCGGGCGGACCAGCTGTCTGGTCGGCAGGAACGTTTGGCTGCCGCTTCGGCACGTCGCCCGCACAGCCAGATCGTAGCGAAACCGGCCGAGCCCATCGAGGCTCGCTTGTCGCCGCCGCTCGTTGCAGGTGCCGAGGGCATGCACTACGATTCAGTGGCAACGAGGCTGGCCCGGCTGTGACGGTCGGCGGAGAGCCGAGAGGAGGAGTTGATGGCGAAGTATGCGAACGAGGACGTCCTCGTCTCGACAGCGTGGGTGGCCGAGGTGGCCGCCAATCCGCAGCAGCATCCGAATGTCCGCATCGTGGAGTCGGACGAGGATCGCGGGCTCTACGTGCAGGGGCATGTCCCCGGCGCGGTCGAGATCGACTGGCAGGTCGACCTGCAGGATCCGATCCGCCGCGATTTCATCGACCGTGAGGCCTTTGAGAAACTCTGCCGCGAGAAGGGCATCTCCAACGACACCACCGTCGTGTTCTACGGCGACAAGAGCAACTGGTGGGCCTGCTACGCCTTCTGGACCTTCAAGCTCTACGGCCATGCCGACTGCCGGATCATGAACGGCGGCCGCAAGAAGTGGGCCCTCGAGGGCCGTCCCTGGTCGACCGACCGGGCCGAGTATCCTCCCGGAAACTACACGGCCCCCGAGCAAGACATGAAAATCAGGGCCCTGCGTGACGAGGTGCTCAAGCACCAGAAGGCGGGAAGGCCGCTGGTCGACGTCCGCAGCCCCGAGGAATACCGAGGCGAGCGGATGCACATGCCCGACTATCCCAACGAAGGCGCCGTCCGCGGCGGCCACATCCCCGGCGCGGTGAACGTGCCCTGGCCGCTCAACTGCCAGGAGGACGGCAGCTTCAAGGATGCCCGCGAACTCGAAAAGCTCTACATCAAAGAACTCAAACTCAAGCGGCGGTCGCCCACGATCGCCTACTGCCGCATCGGCGAGCGGTCGAGCCTGACCTGGTTCGTGCTGAAATACCTACTGGGCTTCGGCAATATCCGCAACTACGACGGCTCCTGGCTGGAGTGGGGCAATTGTGTCCGCGTGCCGATTGTGAAGGGCTCGAGCCCCGAGGGTGAAGCTCCGCCGTCATGAGCACCGTCGCCGAGCGGCTCGAGGAAGTGGTCGAGGAGTTCACCGACCTCGAAGGCCGCGAAAAGCTCGAGATGCTCCTCGAATACGGCAGCAGCCTGCCGCCGTTGCCCGAGCGACTCCGCGACCGCGAGGAGCACCGGGTACATGAGTGCCAGACGCCGGTCTTTGTGGTCGTGGAGTTGACTCCCGCGGCCGAGCCCACAGAGGGCGAGCCGCACGCCGGCGTGCACCTGCTTGCCGAGGTCGCCGAGGAGGCACCGACTGTCAAGGGCTTCGTGGCGATGCTCGCCGGGGCCTTCGAGGGCAGGCCGCCGGAAGAGGTGCTTGCGGTAGACGACTCGCTCGTCGATCGGCTCGGCCTTGCCGACGTGCTCGGCATGCTTCGCAGCCGCGGCCTGCGGGCGATCGTCGAGTATGTGAAGCGGGGCGTCGTGCGGGCGATGACCTCCTAGCCCGGTGCGGCCACGTAGCCCGGTGCGGCCACGTAGCCCGGCGCGGCCGCAGTAGGCCGGTGCGGCCCGCACCGATTTCTTCCATCCCCGTCAGCCGACTGCGGCTCACGTCGTGCGAAGCTCGGGGCGAGCCCGCGCCGTCTCGCCGGACGTTCGCCTCGGCATCCGGCCTCGGCTCTCTCGAGCTTTCTCGCTCTCGGGCCTCCGGGCCCTCCGCTCGCCAGCCACGCCGGCTCACCAGCCCGGGCTCCCCCCTCGCAAAACCCCAGGAGCCCGGTGCGGCCCCAGTAGGCCGGTGCGGCCCGCACCGGCGTCGGCCGGTTGCGCTGCAACCGGCCCAGCCGGCAGGAAGCCGGCTGTACCGCAAGCCGCCGGGCCAGGATGGCCCGCTCGGCGCGAAAGACCAGCTCGGGCCGCTCGGCCCGACAGACCAGCTCGGGCCAAGCCCGCGCCGTCTCGCCGGACGTTCGCCTCGGCATCCGGCCTCGGCTCTCTCGAGCTTTCTCG
>CAZRKH010000061.1:0-12835 GCA_964600785.1 uncultured Chitinophagaceae bacterium | reverse complement strand
GTCCGCGGCAATATCAACTGGATGCACGCCCGCGAGAGCATGCTCGCCCATCCGGTGCTCGGGCCGGATCTCGAAAAGATCAAGCCGGTGATCCGCGAGGGCGGGAGCGACTCGGCCACCTTCGACAACGTGCTCGAACTGCTGGTGCTCGCCGGCCGGCCGATCGAGGAGGCGGTGAGCATGCTCATCCCCGAGCCGTGGAGCGGTCACGAAAGCATGCAGGATGACCTGAAGGCCTACTACGAGTATCAGGCCTGCCTGATGGAGCCCTGGGACGGTCCGGCGGCGTTGGCCTTCACCGACGGCGTGAAGATCGGGGCCACGCTCGACCGCAACGGGCTGCGGCCCGGCCGCTGGTGGCAGATGGCCGACGGGCTGGTGGTGCTCTCCAGCGAGGCGGGAGTGCTCGAGCTGCCCGCCGGCGAGGTGGTCCGCAAAGGCCGTCTGCGTCCGGGCAGGATGTTCCTGGTCGACACCGCCGCCGGACGAATCGTGGAGGATGACGAAATCAAGCGGTCCCTCGCCGCGGCGAGGCCGTGGAGGGAGTGGATCGACGCCCACCAACTGCGGCTCGACCGGCTGCCCGATGTGGCTGCCGCGGCGAAGCTTTCGGCGAGCCGGGCGGTGGAGCCGACCGAGCCGGTCGGCGGTCCGGTCTCGCAGGCCAACGGGCAGGCTGCCGCGGGGCATGCCGGGCCGCATGCGGTCGATCCCTGGCGGGCGGCGGGCGTGGCCGGCGAGCAGGCGAGCCTTCTGGAGCTGCAGCGGATCCACGGCTACACCCTGGAAGATCTGCGGATCATCATCGGCCCGATGGCGACCAATGCCGCCGAGCCGATCGGATCGATGGGCAACGACACGCCGCTTGCGGTGCTCTCCGACCGGCCGCAGCTGCTGTCGAACTACTTCAAGCAGCTCTTCGCCCAGGCCCCCACCCCGCCGCTCGACGCGATCCGCGAGGAGATCATCACTTCGCTGGTGACCACGATCGGCTCCGAAGGCAACCTGCTCGAGACCACGCCGGGCCAGTGCCGACTGCTGCGGCTGGAAACGCCGGTGATCACCAACGCCGAGTGCGCCCGCATCAAGGCCCTCGACATGCCGGCAGGTGGCGACGAGCCGGGGCTTGTGGCGAAGACGATCTCCCTGCTCTTTCCGGCCGGCGAGGGCGTCGAGGGCCTGCGGCAGCGGCTCGACGAGGTTCGGGCCGAGGCCTCGCAGGCAGTCGCCCACGGGGCCACGATCATCGTGCTTTCCGACCGCGGTGCCTCCGCCGAGATGGCCGCGGTGCCGTCATTGCTGGCCACCGGCGGCGTGCACCACCACCTCGTGCGGGAGGGCACGCGGACGCGGTGCGGGATCGTGGTCGAAACCGGCGAAGCCCGCGAGGTGCAGCAATTCGCGATGCTCACCGGCTACGGGGCCGGAGCGGTGAATCCCTACCTCGCCTTCGCCACCATCGACCAGATGCAGGCCGAGGGGATGCTCGACCCCCAGACCCCCCGGGAGCAACTGCACCGCAACTTCATCAAGGCGGTGGGCAAGGGCCTCTTGAAGGTCATGAGCAAGATGGGCATCTCCACGCAGCAGAGCTACCGCGGAGCCCAGATCTTCGAGGCGGTGGGCCTCGACGCGGCGGTGGTCGACGAGTTCTTCGCCCGCACGCCCAGCCGCATCGGCGGGATCGGTCTGGCTGAGATCTGCGAGGAGACGCTCCGTCGCCACGCCCACGCCTGGCCGCGGACCGCCGTGCCGCAGAATCTCGAACTCGACGTGGGCGGAAAATACCAGTGGCGGCGGAAGGGCGAGCGGCATGTCTTCGCGCCCGACGTGGTCGCCTCGCTGCAACGCTCCACGCAGATCAACAGCCGCGAGGAATTCAAGCGATACCAGCGGCTGATCGACGAGCAGCAGGCAAAGCTGCTCACGCTGCGTGGCATGCTCGACTTCCGCTTTGCCGACGACCACCCGGGCCTCGAGCCCCCCGTGCCCCTGGAGGAGGTGGAGCCGGCCACCGAGATCGTGAAGCGGTTTGCGACCGGTGCGATGTCCTATGGTTCGATCTCCAAGGAGGCCCACGAGACGCTTGCCGTGGCCATGAACCGGCTCGGCGGCTGGAGCAACACCGGCGAGGGTGGCGAGGATCCGGTCCGCTACCAGGTCGAGCCCAACGGCGACAGTAAAAACTCGAAAATCAAGCAGGTCGCCAGCGGCCGATTCGGCGTGACGAGCCTCTATCTCGTGAATGCCAAGGAGCTGCAGATCAAGATGGCGCAAGGGGCCAAGCCGGGTGAGGGTGGCCAGCTTCCGGGGCACAAGGTCGATCGCGAGATTGCCCGGATTCGCCACTCGACGCCGGGCGTGGGTCTGATCTCGCCCCCGCCCCATCACGACATCTACTCGATCGAAGACCTTGCCCAGCTGATCCACGATCTGAAGAACGCCAACCACCACGCCCGGGTGAGCGTGAAGCTCGTGGCGGAGGTGGGCGTGGGCACGGTGGCCGCCGGGGTCTCCAAGGGCAAGAGCGACGTGGTGCTGATCTCGGGTCACGATGGCGGCACCGGGGCGAGCCCGCAGACATCGATCTTCCATGCCGGGCTCCCCTGGGAGCTGGGCCTGGCCGAGACCCACCAGGTGCTCGTGATGAACGACCTGCGGGGCAGGATCACCGTCCAGACCGACGGCCAGATCCGCACCGCCAAAGACGTGGTGGTGGCCACCCTGCTCGGGGCCGAGGAGTACGGCATCGCCACTGCCTCGTTGGTGGTGATGGGCTGCATCATGATGCGGAAGTGCCACCTCAACACCTGCCCGGTGGGGATCGCCACGCAGGACGCCGAACTCCGCAGGAAGTTCAACGGCCAGCCGGAGCATGTGGTCAACTACTTCTTCCTGCTCGCCGAGGAGATCCGGGAACTGATGGCCAGGCTTGGCTTCCGCACGATCAATGAGATGGTGGGCCGAGTCGACAGGCTCGACACGCGGGCGGCGATCGCCCACTGGAAGGCAAAGGGCCTCGATTTTTCGCAGATCCTGCACAAGCCCGACGTGCCGGCCCACATCAAGACCTACCGCCAGGAGGCCCAGGACCACGGCATCGAAGAGTCGCTCGACATGACGACGCTCCTCGAGGCCTGCAGCCCCGCCCTGGAACGTGCCGAACCGGTGGCGGTCGACCTGCCGATTCGCAACATCAACCGCACCGCCGGCACGATCCTCTCCAGCGAGGTGACGCGGCGGTATGGGGCGGCGGGTCTGCCCGATGGCACGATCCGAATCCGCTTCCGCGGCTCGGCCGGACAGAGCCTGCTGGCCTTCGGCGTGCCGGGGGTGGAGGTGACCGTGGAGGGCGACGTCAACGACTACTGCGGCAAGGGGCTCTCCGGTGGGCGGATCATCGTGCGTCCTGACCGCGAGGCCCGCTTCACGGCCGAGGAGAACGTGATTGCCGGCAACGTGATCGCCTACGGGGCGACCGCCGGCGAGATCTACATCCGGGGACTGTGCGGTGAACGATTCCTGGTGCGGAACTCCGGCGTGGAGGCGGTCGTGGAGGGCGTGGGCGATCACGGCTGTGAGTACATGACCGGCGGGCGTGCCGTGATTCTCGGCGAGACGGGTCGCAACTTCGCCGCCGGGATGAGCGGCGGCATCGCCTATGTCTGGGATCGGGAGGGCCGCTTCCGGAACCTCGTCAACATGGAGATGGTGGAACTCGAGCCGCTCGACGGACAGGATCTCGACTACGTCCACGGCAGCATCGAGAAGCATGTCGAATACACCGACAGTCCACGGGGCCGGGCAATTCTCGACGACTGGCCGCGGGAGCAGGACCGGTTCGTGAAGGTCATGCCCACCGATTACAAGCGGGCGCTCGAAGAGCTGCGCAAACTCGCGGAACAGGATCAGAACGACGCCAAAAAGGTGCCAGCCACCAAATTTGGGTGAAATAGATACGTGCCGCTGACCCAGATTGCCCAAATTTGGTGGCTGGCACCTTTTCAGGAGATTGACGATGGGTGACGTACGCGGGTTCATGAAGTATGAGCGAAAGGTCTCCGGCTACGCGCCGGTCGACGAGCGGCTCAAGCACTACAACGAGTTCCTCACGATTCTTCCCGAGGACCAGCTTCGGGAGCAGGGAGCCCGCTGCATGGACTGCGGCGTTCCCTTCTGTCACACCGGCTGCCCGCTGGGAAACATCATTCCCGACTTCAACGACCTCGTCTATCGACGGCAGTGGCACGAGGCCAGCCAGCGGCTGCATGCGACCAACAACTTCCCCGAGTTCACCGGCCGGGTCTGCCCGGCTCCCTGCGAGGCGGCCTGCGTGCTGGGGATCAACGAGGATCCGGTCGCGATCAAGCAGGTGGAGATGGCGATCGCCGACCGGGCCTTCGACGAGGGCTGGGTTGTGGCCGAGCCGCCCGCCGTGCGGACCGGCAAGCGGGTGGCCGTCGTCGGCAGCGGCCCGGCCGGACTCGCCGCGGCCCAGCAGCTCAACCGGGCCGGGCACCTGGTGACCGTCTTCGAGCGGGCCGACCGGCCCGGCGGCCTGTTGATGTATGGCATCCCCGACTTCAAGCTCGAGAAGTGGCGGGTCTGGCGGCGGATTCGGCAGATGGAGGAAGAGGGTGTCGAGTTTCGCTGCAGCGCCAATGTCGGTGCCGAGGTGCCCACGCAGGAACTGATCGACGACTACGACGCTTTGCTTTTGTGTGGCGGGGCCACGCTTGGCCGCGACCTGCCGATTCCCGGCCGCGACCTCGAAGGGGTGCATTTCGCGATGGACTTCCTCCCGCAGCAGAACAAGCGGAATGCCGGCGACGAGGTGGTCGGGCAGTTGACCGCCACCGGCAAGGACGTGATCGTGATCGGCGGCGGCGACACCGGAAGCGACTGCGACGGCACGAGCAACCGCCAGGGGGCCCGCAGCCTGACGCAGTTTGAACTGCTCCCCCAGCCGCCCGACCTGGGCAAGTATCCGCGGAGGCCCGACCGCCCGGAGCAGACGCCCTGGCCGGCCTGGCCGCAGATGCTGCGGACCAGTTCTTCCCACGAGGAGGGCTGCCGCCGTGAGTGGGCAATTCTCACCAAGGAGTTTCTCGGCGACGAACAGGGACGTCTCCGCGGTGCGAAGACCGTGCGGATCGAGTGGTACACCGATGCCGAGAGCGGCCGGCAGAAGTTTCGTGAACTGCCCGGCACCGAAGAGGAATGGCCCTGCCAGCTCGCCCTCTTGGCGATGGGATTCACCGGGCCCAACCAGGAGGGCCCGATCAAGGACCTCGGTCTGGAACTCGACGAGCGGGGCAACGTGAAGACCAGCGACTACCGCACCAGCCGCGAGGGCGTGTTCGCCGCCGGCGACATGCGGCGGGGCCAGTCGCTGGTGGTGTGGGCGATCCACGAGGGCCGCGAGGCCGCCCGTGCGATCGACCTGTCACTCATGGGCCACACCCATCTGCCGAGCATCTCCGAGGGCGAATTTGCCGGGGCGGCCGGCTGAGAGCCGTCGCAACCGGGGCTCGGGACACCGCGGTCAGTCCGCCGGTTCGAGCCGGACGCGGTAGGATCCCTCTGCCACGGCCAGCCGACCGGGCGGCTGATTGATCTTCAGGAAGATCGGGCCATCGACGGCCGCCGTGAAGATGCCATCGACCCCCTCGGCGATTCGCTCGAATTGCGGCCGCCCGCGTTGTGGCGCGGCACGCCACTGCCCCACCAGCAGCCGGCCGAGCGGTCGACCGCGATACCACTCCAGCGAGATGCCGTCGGCTTCGCTCTCAATCGGGCGGGCAGGAGACTCCGCCGTGGCGGGCAGTTGACCGAGGCCGACCCGGCCCGACGCCCTGAAGCGGCAGCGATCGCCGGCCCGTGCCGAGACGCCGGCGTTGTGCCAGCCCCGTGCGGCGGGCACCGCGAGGTTCCGCGGCCCGGCCAGCGGCGGCCCGACCGAGAAGTCGATTGCCATCGCCTGCGGATCGTAGCCGTAGTCGAGCTCGGCAGTGAAGGCATCGAAGTCGCGGGTTGCCGCGGCGGTATCGAAGCCGTCGGTCGCCTCGAGCCGCGAGGTGAACTGCGAATCGAGCAGGCCCCGCTCGGCCCGGGCGAAGGCCTCACGATAGCGGGGGTGTCTCGAGAGCATGGCGACCGCCGCCCAGCTCGCGGCGTAGGCGGGGATGCGATGGTGTCTGTCGGCGGGCGTTGCGAAGACTTCCGCGAGCGAGGGGGCGGATTGCCGTCTTCGCAGGCTGCGGATCGCCTCGATCCGGCCGAGCTGCTCGACGTCGCCCGGATCGACGGGAATCGGCGTGGCCTCGAAGCGGCCGTCGGTGAGGCGGTGGGTGGCCAGCAGTTCGGCGATGCCCTCGGTGTACCACGGCGGCGTGGCGAGGTTGCGGACGGTGAGGGTGAAGGCGTGCACCCCCTCGTGCAACAGCAGGTGGCGGCGGTAGGCCGGGCTCGAGGGCTGGCGGATCCAAAAGCGGCGGCGGTCGCAAAAGCCGTTTTCAAAATCGGGAATCGTGTCCGGCAGGAGTCCGCAGGCCCGGAAGGTGTCGCGGCGGGTCATCAGGCAGCCGAGGGCCCGCCAGTCGGCGAGTGAGTCGGCCGCGATGCCGAAATGGTCGCACCAGCTGACGAAGGCCTCGTCGAAGATCTTCGGCAGCTCGGCGACTGCGGTGTCGGCGGCCGGGCGGTCACTCAGCAGCAGCAGATGGTGGCCCTCATGGATCGAGAGCCCCGCCCGACGGGCGGTCGCCGCGGCCCGCTCGAGATCGATCGGCTCAGCGGCGGTTCCCGCGGCGGCGAGGGCCGTCGCCCAGGCGGCGGCCAGCACGCCAAGCAGTCTCTGGAACGCGACTGCAGCGCGAGGATGCGGTGAGCGGTGACGCGTTGTGTGGCGGCGGCATCGGCGGGGAATCGGCATCATTTCTCAAGCCTACCCCGGCGGGCGTGCCTGCGGGGTGAGTTTGGGTGGCCGGGCGAAACCCTGCGGCTTGCAGCGGATGCCATTCGATCCGAAGGAGTGCGTGTTCCGAAACTCTGGCAGTAGGCGCGAGCGCGGCCAAGGAGGGCCCGCGAGAGGCCAAGGAGGGCCCAGCCGTGCCACCGGCAGTCGGTCGAACGCAGTGCCGTCGCCCGTGGGGCGGATTTGCCGGATTGTGGCTGGCGGTCACGGCGTCGATTGCCTGCGGCGAGGAGCAGGTTCAAGCCACTGCGACAGCGGCAACGCAGCCCGCGAGGGCGGCCGCTGCTGTTGTGCGGGCCACACCGTGGCCGCAGCACGTGATCCACGGCGGGAAGATCCCCGAGGGATTTCGGCCCGAGCCGGTGACGACCACGGCGATCGGGCCCGACGGCCGTCCGGTGAGCGTCTCCTTCGCCCCGACCTACGTCTTTACCTACGCGATCGGCCCGCCGGTGGCGGCCGGCCCGTCCCGCGGCGGCGCGACCGTCGCCCGGCGGCCCGTTCCCGCCCGCCCGGCCTCGGTGCCCTACGGGACCAACTGGGTCTTCCAGACCGAAGGGGTCAAGCCGGCGAGTTCCTCGCTGGCCCCGAGCCCACCTCTGCCCGCTGCAGGAATCGCCGCCTGGGGAGGCTCTCCGCTCGGCCGGCCCGCGCCGCCGTTGCGGCCAGTGCCGGCTGCCCCACCAGCGGTGCCGCCACAGGCCTACGCTGCAACGCCCCCGCTGCAAACGGTGCCGCAGCCGCAGCCGATGCCCCCGATGCAGCCGGTGCCCCAGGTGCCACTGGCGATGCCACCCGGCGGCCCGCTGGGGCCGCCGCCATCGCAGTGGGGCACGCCCTCCGGGCAGGTCGCCGCGGCGGTGCCTGCTGCGGCGGGGACCACGCAGGCCATCAGATCGCCGCCGCCCACGCAAGGCCATCGCTGGCGAGTGGTGAAGGTCTTCGACGGCGACACCCTGACCTGCCTCGACGACACCAACCTCACGCAGGAGGTCTGCCTGGCGGAGATCGATGCCCCGGAACTCGGCCAGGATTCCGGGCGGGCCTGCCGCGAGGCCTTGGCCGATCTTGTGTTCGGCAGGACCGTGCAGGTGGTCGATCAGGGCAAGGACCGCTCCGGACGCTGGGTCGCCCGGGTCTATGCCGATGGCATCGACGTCAATCGCCAGCTTGTCGCCACCGGCCACGCCTGGCATTTTGCGGCGGCCTCGAGCGATGCCTCGCTTGCCGCAGTCGAGGCCGAGGCCCGTCGGCAGCAGCTCGGCCTCTGGTCGCGGCCCGACCCGCAGCCACCCTGGGAGTGGCGGCAGGCCCAGCGGTCGCAGCCCGGAACTCCGTGAAATCGCGTCGTGAAACCGCGTCGCCTACGTGGGAACTTGCTGCCGCCTGCTGCCGTCTGACGCCGGCCTGACGTCTGCCGCCGGGCCGGTCAGTCGGCCAGGAGCGTGCGGGCGATCACGAAGAGCCCCACGCCGAGCATCGCCACCGCAAAGACCTTCGCGAGCACCGGACCGGGGAGACGTCGGCCGAGAATCGAACCGGCAAACAGGGCGGGAATGCTGCCGGCGAGAAATCCAAGCGTGACATCGAGGGGAATCACGCGACCCTCGGCGAGCTGTCCGGCGACCCCGGCGGTGCCCACCAAAGCCATCACCAACAGCGAGGTACCCACCGCCCGTGTCAGGCCCATCGAGGCGAAGGTGACCAGCCCCGGCACGATCAAAAATCCCCCGCCGACGCCAAAGAGCCCCGAGAGCAGGCCGACCACGAGGCCCACCGCCGAAAGCAGCACCCCGCAGCGGGTCGTCAGCCGCAGCCTTCCCTCCGGATCCCGGGCGCAGGTCGGGCCGCGGTTGGCCTCGGCGGTGGTGGCGAAGGTGTCGCTGGGGGCCAGCCGCATCGCCGGCACGCTCGCCTTGTGCCACATCAGGTGGGCCACGGTGAGCATCAAGACCGCGAAGGCGACCAGCAGGGCAGGCTCGGGGATCGCGCCGCCCACCAGCGATCCCACCGGTGCCGCGAGCATGCCGGCGGCGGCGAAGAGCAGCCCGGTGCGGAGATCGACCTGCCCGAGCCGGGCCCGTTCGAAGGCCCCCACGATTGCCGTGGTCGCGACCGTGACCAGCGAAACCCCGACCGCCGAGCGGGGGTCGACCCCGAGCCAGTAGACGAGCATCGGCACGGCGAAGATCGCACCTCCCCCGCCGGTGAGCCCCATCGAGAGGCCCGCCACACCGCCCGCGGCGACGGCCTGCCAGGGAGGAAGCGGAATTGGCACGGGAGCCTAGGCCTCCACCGCCAGCTTCGAGCCGGCCCAGGCGTTGAAACCCCCGACCATGTCCATCACCTCCTTGCGGCCGAGCTGCTGCAGCAGGCTCGCGGCGATTGCCGAACGGTAGCCGCCGGCGCAGTGGACGACCAACGGGCCCTCGGCGGGCAGTTCATCGACCCGCTCGGCAAGGTGCGGCAGCGGGATGTTGATGCTGCCGGGAATGTGACCGCCGGCCCGCTCCGCCTCGCTGCGGATGTCGACGACCACCGGCCGGGCCATGCCGTCCCGCTTGCCTTCGAGGAGTTCGGCCAGGGCTGCGGCAGTGATGCGGGTGGTCGACTCGAGGAGGTCTTCCCGCTCGGCCAGGGCGTTCATGCCCCCGGCGAGATAACCGGCCACGTTGTCAAAGCCGATCCGGCCCAGCCGCATGATCGCCTCCTCGGCCGGCTCGTCGGGGTCGCTCGCCGGGCCGTCCTCGGCGATCACCACGATGCTGCGGTCGTGGGTCAGCATCGTTCCGGCCCAGGTGGCGTATTTCCCGCTCAAAGCGATGTTCAGCGAGCCACGCAGGTGGCCCCCCTCGAAGTCGATCGCGTCGCGGACATCGAGCAGCTGGGCACCCTCCGCCTCGAGCGCGAGCACCTCGTCGATCGAGAGTGGCTTGAGCGACGCCGCAATCGCCGACTCCAGGGAGGCCCGTTCCTTGCGGTTGAGGATCGCGTCGTGCACGAAATAGTCGGGGGCCTCCGGCTGGTCGGCCGTGACGATCTTCTTGAACTCCTCGAGGCTCATCGGCTGCAGGGCGTAGTTGAACTTTTTCTGCTCGCCGATCGTGGAGACCGTTTCATCGGAGAGGTTTTTGCCGCACATGCTGCCCGCCCCGTGGGCCGGATAGACAAGCGTGGCGTCGGGCAGCTTCATCAGTTTCTCGTGGATGCTCTCGTAGAGCATGTCGGCCAGTTCATCGGCGGTGACCCCGATGCTTGCCAGCAGGTCGGGCCGGCCGACATCGCCGATAAACAGCGTGTCGCCGGTGAGCACGGCCTCCGGCTCGCTCGCCGACTTGGCGAGGTCGTAGACGAGGATCGAGATCCCCTCGGGCGTGTGGCCCGGCGTCTCGAGCGCCTCGAGCCTGACGTCGCCAAACTCGACGGTGTCGCCATCCTTCAGGTAGGTGCAATCGAACTCCGCCTTGGCCTTGCTGCCGAGGTAGATCGTGGCCCCGGCCTTGTCGCGGAGCTCGATATGGCCGGCGAGAAAATCGGCATGAAAGTGGGTCAAAAAGACGTGGCGGATCGTGTAGCCGCCAGCCTCGGCATCCCGCAGATAGCCGTCGATATCCCGCTGGGGATCGACCACCGCGGCGGTTTTCGTCTTCTCGTCGGTGATCATGTATGAGGCGTGCGAGAGGCAGGCCAGATAGTATTGGTGGATTTTCATGGTGGGCTCCTCAGGAAGATCTGTTTTGAAAACGCTCAACGGTATTTCGCGAAGGGAGGTTATCGCAGCGGTGTGACTGCCGCGGGGAAGCCGGCGTTGACCAGGTCGTCGTAGCCGCCGGCCAGCGGGCGGACATCGTAGCCGAGCGGCCGCAGGATATCGGCCGCCTCGAGGCAGCGACCGCCGTAGGCACAGTGGCAGTAGATGACCTTGTCTTTGGGCAGCACGCGGGCGAGCTGCTCCGCCGGGAGCCCCCGTTCGAGGGCCGAGAGGGGAACGAGCCTCGCCCCGGCAAGATGCCCCTGCTGCCACTCCCGCTGCTCGCGGACGTCGACGATCACGGCCTTGCCGGCGGCCACGGCAGCCCGCACGTTCGGCAGCGGCTCGTCAGTCGGGGCGGCGGCGGTGGCGACGGCGGCCGTCGCGGCAAGCAGCCCGGCGAGCAGGCTGCGGGTCGAGCAGCTGGTGGCATTGCCGCAGCCGGCCCGCTGGTTCCAGGGCATCCTGGCGATCAGCATCGCCATCCCGCAGGTGTCGGTGATGCCGGCGAAGACGAGCCCCGCGCCCACGAATCCGGCCAGGCCCAGGCCGATCATGTCGAGCGGCTCGACATCCGAGGCGGCCAGGGCCGCCCCGATCACGACCAACGCCCCGGCAGCGATCCGCACCTGCCGCTCGAGCGACATCGTCTTGCGTCCCCGCACCACCGGTAGCCCGGCCGACTCGCAGGCTGACGTGCCCCCCTCGACGCTGACCACCTCGCCGAGCCCGACTGCCATCAGTTTCTCACAGGCCTGCCGGCTACGACCGCCGGAGCGGCAGATCAGGTAGAGCGGTCCGTGGCCGTTGCCGCGGCTATCGGCGGCGAGCCCCGAGGCATCGAGCCGGTCCAGCGGCACGTTGCGGGCAGACTCGACATGCACCTCTTCAAATTCCGCGGGCGTGCGGACATCGATCAGTTCGACGGTGTCGCCCTGCCGCATCTTCTCGGCCAGGGACTGGGGGGTGATCGTGGCAACCATGGTGGAATCCTCCGTGGGTGAAACGGGCATCGTTCAAAAGGTAAAGTCCGGGCCAGGTCCGCCGCCTAGGCGGCATGTTCGGTGGTGCCGAATCGTCGCTCGATACATCCCATGATGCCGGAGAGCTGTGGTTCGACGATCCGGTAGTAGGTTCTGCGTCCCTCCCGCTCGGCGGCGAGAAAGCCGCACCGCTGCATGAGCCGGAGGTGTTCTGATGCCATGTGGCTGGGAATGCCGCAGGCCTCCGCGAGCGATCCGACCGGGTAGCGGCCCTTGAGCAGCATCTGCACCATCCGCAGGCGGTGCGGGTGGGCGAGCGCTTTCAGGCATTCCGCCGCCTCGGCGAGCGACCCGAGGTCGGTCAGCGAAGCGGACGCGTCACGGCGGCGGGTGGGGGCCATGAGTGGGGTCGGGCGTGGCCGGGGTCGAGGACGGTGGAACGGCGCCGGTGGCCGCTCTTTGTAACCTATATGTCGGAACATCTCGATATGTCAATCCAGAAATTCCGTCCCCAGTAGCCCGGTGCGTCCCCAGTAGGCCGGTGCGGCCCGCACCGGCTCAGCCGGCAGGAAGCCGGCTGTCTCCGTAAGCCGCCGGGCCCGGATGGCCCGCTCGGCGCAAAAGACCAGCCAGGCCCGCTCGGCGCAAAGGACCAGCCAGGCCCGCTCGGCGCGACAGCAAGCTCGGGGGGAGCCCGAGCCGTCTCGCCGGCCGTTCGCCTCGGCCTTCCGGGCCTCGGCTCACTCGAGCTTTCTCGCTCTCGGGCCTCGTGGCCCTCCGCTCGCCAGCCACGCCGGCTCGAGCGGCATGGGGTCCCCCCTCCCGGGGCCCCAGTAAGCCGGGGCGGCTCCCCCCCCGCCCCCCCGGCGGGCCAGCGGGGGGCCCCCCCGCCCGCGGGGCCCGGAGCCGAAGATCAATTTTTATCTCTTCGCCGCCGGCGAGCCTTGCGAACCCGCCGCTGTGCCGGGGGAGAAGCGGGCTCTCGTTGCCCGACTCGATGCGATGCAGCGAGAGCTCGAGGCCCTCGCCGGCGTCTGACGGGAGGCTGGTCTGTTGCGCCGAGCGGGCCATCCGGGCCCGGCGGCTTGCAAGACAGCCGGCTTCCTGCCGGCTGGGCCGGTGCGA
>CAZRKH010000060.1:0-17919 GCA_964600785.1 uncultured Chitinophagaceae bacterium | reverse complement strand
GTGGCTTGCGGCTTGGGTTCGGGCTTGGGTTCAGGCTTGGGTTCAGGCGTGGCTTGCGGCTTGGGTTCGGGCTTGGGTTCGGGCTTGGGTTCGGCCTCGTCGTCGGCAGCCGCGTCCGCTGGTGCCACCTCCGGCACTGGATCGGCGGGCTCTGCTGACCCATCGACAGCAACCTCGGCGGATGCCTGCTGTACCGGAGAGTCTCCAGCCTCCTCGGCGGCGTCGTGCGTCCGGCGGTGCCGGGCCACCGAGGTCTCGAGCGACGCGGCAAACGAATCGATCACCACCGGCCAGTCGGCCGGGTCGGTCGCCTCGAGTGTTTCCAGAAGCATGTCTCGGGTCGCCTCATCGAGGCCGCCGCTGTCGGCGAGCCGCTCGATCGCCCGGTCGATCGCCTCCTCGAGCGTCATCGGTGGCGGGGCGGGCGGTTCATCGGGCATCGCCTCGGGCGGTGACCGCTCTTCAGAGGCCAGGTTGTGTTCCTCTTCCGGTAGCGGCTCGCCGTAGTCGGAAAGCTCGAACATCGCCTCCCGCATCGCCACTGCTGAGAGCGGCGAGGTGCATCCCGCCGTCACCGCCAGTCCCGCCAGTGCAACAATGGCCAGGCTGAGGCGGGCGGTCGGACCGGCGGTGTGTCCACGGTCCTGCGGCATCCGGTGGAGTCCTTCCTCTCGTGACAAACCTGTCGTGGCCAATGGGCCGGCAGCGGCGCACAGGCGGCGGGAAGGTAGCGCGGCAGCCGGGTCGGAGCAAGGCCAAATCGCCTCCGGCCGACCCCCGGCGATGCCGAAAATCAGGCGTTCGGGAGGCCGATCGGCTAAACTCGACGATCGTTCTACGACTCCCCCCCGATCGAGGCCCATGCCGATGCCCCTCGAGGATGCCACGCCCCCTGCCGTGCCCTCGTCGTGGACCCACCGCCACCTGCTCGACCTCGAGCGGCTTTCGCCTGACGACCTCCGCCTGCTGCTCGACACTGCGGCCCGCTTCAAGGCGGCCACCGAGGGCTGCCGTCGCAAACTGCCGGTGCTGGCGGGTTCGACGGTGGTGAATCTCTTTTTTGAAAGCTCCACCCGCACGCGGACGAGTTTCTCACTCGCCGCCCGGCGGCTGGGTGCCGACGTGGTCGACTTCTCGGCCGCGGGCAGCAGCCTCTCCAAGGGCGAGTCGTTCATCGACACCGCCAAGAATCTCGAGGCGATGGGCATCGATGCGGTCGTGGTGCGGCACAAGACACCCGGCACCCCCCACCTGCTCGCGATGCACCTCGGCGTGGGTGTGATCAACGCGGGTGACGGCCCCCACGAGCATCCCACGCAAGGCCTGCTCGACATCCTCTCGATCCGCGAAAGGCTCGGCTCCCTCGAGGGCGTGACGGTCGGCCTCGTGGGTGACATCGCCCACAGCCGCACCGCCCGCTCCAACCTCTGGGGTCTGACGAAGCTGGGAGCCCATGTCATTCTCTGCGGCCCGCCCACGCTCGTCTCACCCCGGTGGCGGGAGTTTGGCGTGGAGGTCTCCCACGATCTCGACGCGATCCTGCCGCGGTGCCAGGTGCTCAACCTGCTGCGGATCCAGTTCGAACGGCAGTCGACCCGGCCCTTTCCTTCGGTGCGGGAATACGCCCATCTCTACGCGATGGACCGTGACCGGCTCCGGCGGGCCCGGTCCGATTTGGTGATCCTCGCACCGGGCCCGATCAACCGGGGCGTCGAGGTCTCCGCCGACGTCGCCGACTGTGCCCAGTCGCTGATCCTCGACCAGGTCACCAACGGCCTGGCCGTCCGCATGGCCGCACTCTGGCTGACCTGCGGCCCGCGAGCCGCTGCGGAAGAGGCCGCCGCGATGGCTGCATCCCGGGGAGACGCATGATGGCCACGCTTCTGATCCGTGGCGGGCGGGTGATCGATCCCTCGCAGGGCATCGACCGCGTCGACGACCTGCTGATCCGTGACGGCCTGATTGCCGGCATCGGGCCGGCCGAAACGCCGGCCGACGAGATCATCGACGCGGAGGGCCTGATCGTGGCCCCCGGCCTGGTCGACATGCATGTCCACCTCCGCGAGCCGGGCCGGGAGGAGGATGAAACGATCGAAAGCGGCACCGCGGCGGCGATCGCGGGCGGCTTCACGAGCGTGGCCTGCATCCCCAACACCGAGCCACCCATCGACACGCAAGGGGCGGTCGAGTTCATCCACCAAAAGGCGGCCAGAGCCGACACCTGCAACGTCTACGTGGTGGCCTGCGTCTCGAGCAATCGCGAGGGCCGCGAACTCGCCGAGATCGGCCAGCTGGTGGAGGCCGGGGCGGTGGCCTTCAGCGATGACGGCTCGCCGGTCTACGACGCGGAACTGATGCGGCGTGCCTTCGAATACTGCCGCATGTTCGACAAGCCGATCCTGGCCCACGAGGAGGTGCTCGAACTCTCCCGCGGTGGCGTGATGCACGAGGGGCTCGTCTCGCTCGGGCTGGGCCTGCCCGGCATGCCCGCGGCGGCCGAGGAGGTGATGATCGGCCGCGACATCGCCTTGGCCGAGGTTACCGGCGGCAGGCTGCATGTGATGCATCTCTCCACCGCGGGCGGCGTGGAACTGGTACGGGCCGGCAAGGCCCGTGGCATCGCCGTCACTGCCGAGGCCACGCCCCACCACTTCACGCTCACCGACGAATGTCTTCGGGGCTTCGATGCGAATTTCAAGATGAGCCCGCCGCTGCGGACCGCCCGTGATGTCGAGGCGATCACGGCGGCCATCGCCGATGGCACCATCGACTGCATCGCCACCGACCACGCACCGCACGCGATCGAGAAGAAGATGCTCGAACTCGACCGGGCGCCCTTCGGGATTCTCGGTCTGGAGACGGCCGTGGGGCTCTCGGTGACGCGACTGGTGGCCTCCGGCCGGATCGGCTGGCCCCGGCTGATCGAGGCGATGAGCACGCTGCCGGCAAGAATTCTCGGCATCCATCGTGGCACGCTCGCCGACTCGGCGGTGGCCGACGTCACGCTCATCGACCCGGCGATGCGTTGGCAGGTCGACGCCTCACATTTCCGCTCCAGGAGCGTCAACACGCCCTTCGACGGCTGGACGCTCACCGGCCGGGCCGTGGCCACGATCGTCGCAGGCCGGGTGAAGTTTCGCCTCGAGGAGCATCCCGGCGAAGTCGCGCCGCCGGCCGCGACGTCGCCCTGAGGACCGCCGGCCTGTCCCGCACCCCAAGGTAGTCGAGGCGACGATGAAGATCCTCATCGACGGCTACAACCTGCTGCATGCCGCGGGTGTCTTTGGCAGCGAGCGGGGACCAGGGGGATTCGAGAGTTCCCGGCGGGCCCTGCTCGACGCCCTCGCGAGGCTGCTCGGCGACGACCGCGGCCGCACGACGGTCGTCTTCGACGCGGCCCACGCCCCCGTGGGACTGCCCGCCCGCTATTCCCACCAGGAGATCGAGGTGCTCTTCGCCCGAGATCATCCCGATGCCGACAGCCTGATCGAGGAGATCATCGAAGATCACGACGCACCCGGCGGGCTGACGGTCGTCTCCGCCGACAACCGGGTCATTGCCGCGGCACGACGGCGGCGGGCCCGGGCGGTGTCGAGCGGCGAGTGGTTCGCCGAACTCCGCGAGCAGTCCCGTCACAGACCGACTGGTGAACCGAAGCCGCCATTGCCCAACGAGCATGATGTGGCCCGCTGGATGCGTGAATTCGGATTCGATGATGACGGCTAACTGCCCGTGGAAAAAGCCCTCCATGGCCCCCTGCCCGCGGACGCGGGCGAACAAAGCCCACTCGAGCGACTCCCCAAAAAGCCGAGGTTTTGGGGGTCGCCGGTCGCGTCCTGCGGCGGCAGACTTGTTCCACAGTCTGCTAATTGCCGTATTTCTTGGCCCAGCGGGCGAGCTTGCGGTCGAGGGTGGAGCGTTCGATGCCCAGGATGCCGGCGGCCTTGGTCTTGTTGCCGCCGGTGGCCTCGAGGGTCGCCTTCACATGGCGACGCTCCACCTCTTCGAGCGACTCCGGCTTGAAGGGAGCCGCCGCCGGTCCCCGGCCCGTGTCGCCGGGCGTCGCAAGCTGACACAACGCCAGCTCCGGCGTGTCGATCAGTTCGGCCTGCGAGAGCACCACCGCCCGCTCGACGATGTTCCGCATCTCGCGGATGTTGCCGGGCCAGTGATACTCGAGCAACGCGTCGATCGCCTCGGGAGTGAAGCCACGGACTCTGCGGCCGGTCTCCTCGGCGAAGCGGGCCAGAAAGTGCATCGCCAGCGGCTCGATATCCTCCCGGCGGTGTCGCAGGGGGGGCACCAGGATCTCCACCACCTTCAGCCGGAAGTAGAGGTCGCGGCGGAAATCACCCGCCTTGACCGCCTCTTCGAGGTCGCGGTTGGTGGCCGCCACCACGCGAACATCGACCTTCAGTCGCTTGCTGCCGCCGACTCGCTCGAAGGGATGCCCCTCGAGGACGCGAAGAAATTTCGCCTGGATCGCCGGGCTCATCTCGCCGATCTCGTCGAGCACGAGCGTGCCGGTATCGGCCGCCTCGAACTTGCCCGCCTTGCGTTCGGTCGCGCCGGTGAAGGCGCCCTTCTCGTGCCCGAACAGCTCGCTCTCCAGCAGCGTCTCGGAGAGGGCCGCGCAGTTGAGGCAGACGAACGGCCGGCCGACGCGGTCGCTCGCGTCGTGGATCGCCCGGGCCACGAGTTCCTTGCCGACACCGCTCTCGCCGCGGATGAGCACCGTGGCCCGCGTGCCGGCCACGCGCTCGACCTGCCCGAGAATCTTCCGCAGGGCGGGGCTCGCCCCGACCATTCGCGATTCCTCGCCGAGCCGCCGCTTGAGCCAGGCGTTTTCATCGGCGGCGGTGGCAAGCTTGGTTGTCAGTTCGTCGCGGGCCGCGAGGTTTTCCAGAGCCACTGTCACCGCGTCGCAGACGGCCATCAGATATTCCATGTCGTCCGGCGTGGCGGTGCGACAGGTGCCCTCGATCTCCAGGTGCAAGACTCCCACCGCCCGGCCGCCCCAGCGGATCGGTGCCGAGATCGTCGAGCCGCCCGAGCCCGTCTCCTGGCCGCCGGCGGCGAGGATCGCCTCGTCGGTGCCCAGCACCGTCGCGGCCACCGCCGTCGGCACAGCCGCTATCCAGGGATCGGGGACCGATGCGGCCAGCCGCAGGGTGTCGGTATCGACCCGTCGGCCCGCCTCGAGGCTCGGCGGCAAAAGCACGAACCCCCGCGCCGCCTCGACCCCGTCAACAGCCGCCTCGATCGCCAGCCTGGCCACCTCCTCGAGGCCCGCAGCCCGCCCGAGGGAGAAGGCGAGTCGGCAGAGTTCGGCCGCCGCCCGGCCGACCCGCGGGGCGATCTCGGCGGTTTGCTTGAGGTCGTCCAGCAGCCTGCCGCGGGTGCGTCGATGGGTGATCGAGGCCTGCCATGCCGCAATGTCGCTGCCGGTGGCGGTGCCCTCCAGCCCGTCGCCGGTGGAATCACGGGGTGGGTCGCCGTGATGGAACGACACCTCCACGCGGCCGATCGAAAACACATCGCCCGCGGCAAGTCGGTGGTCGGCCCGCAGCGGTTCACCGGCGAGCAGGGTGCCGTTGCGGCTGGAGAGATCACGCACCGCCCAGCCTGTGGAGGTGCCGAAGATCTCGGCATGGAAGCGACTGGCCCGTTCGTCGTGGATCACGACGTGGTTGCTCGGGGCCCGGCCCAAAGACACCCGCCGGCCGGGCGGCAGGCGAAGCACGCTCCTGCCGGCCACCGGATCACGCACGACCAGGCAGCATTCCGCGTCGTCCGGCTTCGCGTCGCCCGTCTTGGCGGGATCCGCCACGGTCATGTCTCACCTACCCGGGAGGAAACGGCCAAGTCGGGCCCGCGATGGTGGTTTCACCATCACCGCGGTACCGCCTGGAATATTGAAATTGATACCGCTACCCCATCCTTTTTAGCATACCCTCAGGTGGCTTGAATCTCCCGTGGGGAGAGCTGGCCGGCCACCGCTCCCGCAGGAAGCCCTCCCATGTGCCGATTGCCCCGACTGGCCCGATCGTTCCACGCCCCGGCCTCGCCGACGGCCTCGCCGACGGCCTCGCCGACGGCCTCGCCGACGACCCAGCCGACGACCCAGCCGACGACCCAGCCGACGACCCGCCCGGCAGTCGCCGCGGTCGCCATGGTCGCCATGATCGCCATGTTCACCATGGTCACCGCGATGCTCGCCGCCCGCCCGGCTGCCGGCCAGGGTTTCGGCAGAGGCGGTTTTGGCAACCAGGCCGTGGGCGGCATCACGATCAATGCCTCGGGACTTGTCAACGATCTCGATCCGCAGGCGACCGCGGAGGTCGCCAGGCAGCGGCAGGAGGCCTTGGCCGGGGTCGATGCCGCCGCCAACGGCCGCCGCAAGGTCTCGCTGGCCCGGCTGACCCGCGGCGTGGCCGAGGCGGCCGAGCGTGGCGAACCGCTGCCGGTTGAGATGCTCGTGCTCGGAGGACTGACGCGGGTGGAGCTGGTGCTGGTCGATCCGGAGCATGCCGACATCGTGCTCGTAGGTCCTGCCGAGGCTCCGATCGTCGGGCCGACCGGCTGTATCGTGGGAGCCGACAGCGGCTGGCCTCTGTTGCAGCTCGAAGATTTTGTCGTGGCCCTGCGGTCGATCGAGGGAGCGAGGGCCGCGGGCATGACCTGCTCGATCGATCCGACACCCGAGGGAATCGCCAAGCTCCAGCGGACGCTCCGCGGACGACGGATTGTCGGCGGCAACCCCGAGCCGACGCTGCGAGCGATGGAGGAGGCCCTCGGCCCGCAGCGGGTGAGCGTGACGGGCGTTCCCGGCGGCAGCCGCTTCGCCCGGGTCCTCGTCGCGGCCGACTACCGCATGAAGCGGATCGGCATGGGCTTCGACCCCTCCGGCGTCGATGGCCTGCCAAGCTACCTCTCGATGATCCCCGCCTCCGGGGGCGGCCTGATGCCGCGGTTCTGGCTGGAGGCAAGGTACGACCCGATCCAACGCGACGCCGACGAACTGGCCTGGCGAATCAGCGGCCGACGCATGGAATGCCTCACCGAAAACGAACTGGCCGACGCCGCCGGCGACCGGCAGCGACAGGGCAGGGCGGACCCGCTGGCGAGGCAGTGGTGTGAAAAGATGACCGAGCATTACGAAAAGCTCTGCGAGGAGCAGCCGGTGTTTGCCGAACTGCTCAACTGCGTCGATCTGGCCGTGGTCGCGGCGCTGGTGCGGGGCCGCCAGCTGGACCGACGGGCCGGGCTCGACCTTTCACCGCTGCTCGACGCCGACGCCGTGCCGCTGCCGACCTATGAGGTGCCCTCGAGCGTGGCCACGCTCGCCTCGGCGGTGCGGAAGGGTCGCACCTGGGTCGTTACGGCCTCCGGCGGCGTGGCATTCCAGCCCTGGGCCTTCGCCGCCAATCTGGCCAAGGCGGACGACCTCGCCGGGCAACGGACTGCCGGCCTGGCCACCCGCCGCGACGGCTGGTGGTGGGACTGAGCCCTCCGCCTCACCCCAGCGGCGAGGCCCACCAGGTGGCGATCGTCGTCGACGCCTCCACGAAGGCCGGGTCGACCCAGCCGGCCGCCGCGGCTTGTGTCGCCGAGCCGTCGCCCGGCGGCAGACTCCGCTTGAGCAACAGCAGCCGGCCGCCGGCGGCCGCGGCGATCCCCGCGGCGATCGAATCGCTCGTCGTGGTCCAGTCTCGCGGCAGCCCGGCGACCGTGTCGGCGTCGGACCAGGCGGTGGGGTCGGCGACGGCGGCGTTTGATCCCCGTGGCGTGTCCGGGCCGGCGAGCGAGAGTTCGAGCACCTCCGCGACGAGCCTGGCCGTCAGCCGCATCGCGGCGATCGCGAGACGATGCATCCGCTCCGCCGGCTGCGGACAGGCCGCATCGATTGCCCGCAGCCCTTCCACCAACGCACCGCCGCCAATCACCAAGAGCGGCGGCTCGTCGGACAGCGACCCGCAGACCCCTCGCAGCCTCTCGGGCCAGTCGGGCAGGGCGAGCAGGCTGCCGCCGCACTTCACGACCCATCCGCCGCCCGCCGGGCGGGTGGGCGAGCCGGTCAGCCGGCCGACCGACCAGCCGGGGATCGTGATGCGGGTATCGTGGCTCACCGAAGCGTCCCCAGGGCGATGCGGGCCAGGGCTTCCGCCGGAGCGACCCTCGCCGCGGCGGACCCGACGACCTCGGCAAGATCGACCAGCCGGCAGTCCCAGCCGAGTTGCCTGATCGCCCGGCGGGCGAGGCAGCCGCCATGGCCGGCGAGGATCACCGTGGCCGGCGGACTCACCGCGACGAGGGCTTCGGCAAGCTGCCTCGCCTGGGCCGCGGCGACCGCCTCGGCGGCCACGATCGCCTCCGCCATCGGCAGCTCTTCAGGATCCGCCAGGAGCATCCTCGCCAGCCGTCGCCGAGCTCCATCGAGCGTGGCCGGGCGGCCGTCGGCGGTGCTCGAGTCGGCCGGGTCGGGAGCCAGCCCGCCGAGGAGCATCCAGACATCCCGGCTCTCGGCATACCGTTCGCTCGAAAGCGGCTGCAGCCGGCCCCGCCAGGGCACCGCGGCTGCGACCGCTGCGACCGGCGTGCGTTCAACGCCGGTGTAGACCAGTTCGCCCGTGGCCATCCGTGCGACGTCGCAGAGCCCTCGAGGCCTCGGCTCGCCGTCGACGATCCGCACCAGATCGCTGGTGGTCGAGCCGACATCGACGAGCACCGCCTCACCGGGCCCTGCCACCGATGCGGCCAGCCTCGCGGTGGCATGCCAGTTGGAGGCGGCCGCCTCGAGCGGTCGGGCGATCGCCAAGGCGGGGTCCACGATCGAGCCGTCGACGAGGTAGATGCCCACCGGCCGGCCGGCCGCGGCGGCCACCACAGCCTCAACGATCGACTGCACCCCCTCGGCCCGCGACTCGAAGCAGTCGGCGATCTCGCCGGTCATCGTGGCCACGACGCATCCGGCCGACGGGCCGGCCGCTAGCAGGTCGGCGATCGCCGTGACGAGCTCGCCTCGCCGCCGCCAGAGCTCGAATCGCCCGGCATGACACCAGCCGCGGCCGTCGGCAGCCTTGAGGTTCGCGCCTCCGACATCGAGGGCGACACACTCGGCGGCGGGAAGGGTCGGGGGCGTCACGGGCAGGCCGTCGAATCGAGCAGCGACCGCACGAGGCTCCTGGCAGCCAGCCGCGACTGCACGACGAACGACGTCGTGAGCCGCGGATTGATCTCGAGCACGCGGTCGTCGCGGCCATCGTGGCGTGCCCCGAGGATCATGTCGACTCCCACCCAGCCAACCGCAGGACCAGCGGCGCGTACCAGCGCCGCCACCGCCCGTTCGGCGAGGAGGCGGGCCCGGCCAGCGGCGGCCTGATTCCCCAACGGCTCGCAGGGGTCACCGACGAAGGCGTGCGGGGTCGTCTCAGGCGGCCGCTGCACCAGCGGCGGCAGCACCCGGGTCGTCGCGGCGGAGCAGATGCAGGAGACACCCACCGGCATTCCGGCAGCATACGCCTCCAGCCGGGAATCGACGTCGGCGACCATCGTCTCCCCCGGCTTCGCGGCCGTGGGCAGCAGCCGCATCCCCTCGCCACCGGCCCCGTCGCGGGCCTTGAGCACCGCCGGGAGGCGAAACCTCTCCGGCACCGGCTCGCCCGCCGCGAGGGTCCGCCCGGCTGGCACCGGCAGCCCGGCGGCGGCAAGGCAGTCGATCGTGGCCTGCTTGTCGGCGGCGATCGCGAGAAATTCCGCCGACGGCACGGGCACCCGACCACCGACGAGTCGCACCCGCCCCACGCGATCGGCGAGGATGCCATCGGTTTCCGGGGCGACGATGAGCGTGCAGTCAGCCGATCCGGCCGCATCCACCAGCGTCGCGGCATCGTCGCCGACAACCTCCCGCAGCCGCACACCAGCCGGCAGGTCGAGCCGCCGGCCGGCCTCGAGCAGCACGGTCGCCTCGATTGCGGGGTCGCCCGCCGCATCGGCGGCCAAAGCTTCGAGCATCATTCGGCCCTCCCGCAGGAGGCCGTTATCGACTGTCGATGACCGGCCCGCCAGGCCGCCCGAGCAGCACCATTCGTAGAGCACGAGCTTTGTCACGGCCGCATGAGCCACGGTCGCTTGACGCTTCAGAAGATGCCCAACTGATCGCGGGCGTCGTCGGTCATGCGGTCGGGACTCCAAGGCGGGTCCATCACGATCCGCACCTCGACCCCGGCCACATCCGGATGACCACTCACGACCCGCTTGGCGTCGCCGATCAACTGCGGCCCCGCCGGGCAGGCCGGGCTGGTCATCGTCATGTCGATCGAGACCTGCTGCTTGCCCCCCTCGGCGGGCTCGAGGGTCACGCCGTAGATCAGACCCAGGTCGACCACGTTCACGAACAGTTCCGGGTCCTTGACCTCCTTGAGCATCTCGCGGACATGGTCCTCGCTGAGCCCGCCCGCGGCGGCCCCGCCCGCCTCGGCCGGCTGGTCGTCACCGCCGAGGGCGACCCACACGCCGCCATCCTCGATCCTCACCCGATGGCTGCGGGTGGCCCGCACCGCCGGCATCGTGAGGGCGGCCCCGGTGCGAATGTCGAACTTCGCCCCATGACGCGGGCAGGCGATGGTGTGGTCGGCGAGTTCACCGTCGGCCAGCGGTCCGCCGTCGTGGGTACAGACGTCATCGAGAGCGAAGTATTCACCGCCCACGTGGAACAAGGCCACCATCTCGCCATCCACCTCGACGAGCATTTTCCCTGGATCGGCCAGTTCGCCGCATCCTGCCACCCGCTGAAACTCCGACATCGACAGTGCCTCTTTCTCGCAAGAATACGCCCGCGCGATCCCGCCGAACTCCGGCCTCGGGCGGTCAGGCGATCCGGCGGATCCGACTGCCGATTGCCCCGGCGAGCGCCTCGCGGACCGAGGGAATCGTGATCCGGTCGAACACCTGCTGGAAAAACCCGGCCACCACGAGCCTCGCCGCCTCGTCGGCGGAGAGGCCACGGGCTTGGGCGTAGAAAATCTGTTCGGCATCGACCTGGCCGCTGGTCGCTCCGTGGGTGCACCGCACGTCATCGGCCTCGATCTCGAGGCCGGGAATCGAGTCGGAGCGGGCGTGATCGGAGAGCATCAGCGTGTCGTTGCGCTGGTAGCCGTCGGTCTTCTGGGCGGCCTTGTCGACCTTGATCATGCCCCGCCAGACGATCCGGCTGCGGTCCTGCAGCCCGCCCTTGTAGAGCAGGTCGCTGGTGCACTCGGGGGCCTCGTGGTGCTGGAGGGTGTTGTAGACGAGTTGCTGCCGGCCCTCGGTGAACATCACACCGTTGACCTGGGCATGGGCCCGCCGGCCGACAAGCGCCACGTCCTGGGCCACCTGGGAGAGCCGGCTGCCAAGGGCCCCGAGAGTCCACTGCAGCCGCCCGTCGGCCTCGACCGTCGCCTTTTGCCGGGCGAGATGCCAGACGCCGGTGTTCCAGTTTTGCAGGTTCACCATTCGCAGGAAGGCCCGCCTGCCGACCACGATCTCCGTTCCGCCGCAGTGGAAGCCACCGGACGAGCCGACCGGACCGCCGCCGGCGGTCTCGGTAAGCACCGTCGCCTCGGCCTCCTCGCCGAGCACGACGAGCACGTGGCCGAAGTCGACCCCGCCGGGACTGATCGCGGAGAGCAGATGCAGCGGTTCGGCAATCTTCACGCCAGGAGGAACCACCAGCACCGCACCGGCCCGGGCGAAGGCGGCGTGTGCGGCGGCAAACCAGTCACACTCCGAGTCGATCACGCCGAACCAGTGCTGCCGGAGCAACTCGGGATGTTCGGCAAGCAGCCGCTCGGGGCTGCCGAAGACCACGCCCTGCTCCCGCAGGCTGGCATCGAGGCTTTCGCAGTGGACGACGCCGTCGAGTGAGACGACGCTCCCGGCGAGCCGGCTGCAGCGGGCCTCGTCCCCCGGATCGTTTGCCGCAGACGACTCCGCGAGACGGATCGTCTCGGCCAGGAGGCCGGCAGGGGGTGCACCGACCGGCGGCGGACCGAAGGGCTGCCATGCTGCCGGCCTGAAGGCACGCAGGTCGGTTCGCATCCAGTTTTCATCGCGTCGGTCAGGCAGGGCCAGTTCGGCAAGCCGTTCGACCGCGGCCCGGCGACGCTCGATTTCCCAGTCGGGCAGGGCGAGGGATGCCAGGCCCCGTTCGAGGGCGGAGTGGTCAAACGACGCGGCAGAAGTCGGGGCGGCGGAAACGGTCATGACACCTTCACGGACAGCGGGCGGGCTCAGCCGACCGAACCTTCCATCTGCAGTTCGATCAGCTTGTTCATCTCGACGGCGTACTCCATCGGCAGCTCCTTGACCAACGGCTCAATGAAACCTCCCACGATCATCGTGCTCGCCTCGGCCTCCGTCAGGCCGCGGCTCGTGAGATAGAAGAGCTGCTCCTCGCCGATCTTCGAGACGCTCGCCTCGTGGCCGATCGAGACGTCCTGCTCCTCGATCTCGATGTAGGGGTAGGTGTCACTGCGGCTGTGTTCGTCGAGGATCAGGGCGTCGCAGACCACGCTCGACTTGCTCTTGTGGGCTCCCGGCTCGACCTTCACCAGTCCCCGATAACTCGAGCGGCCACCGTTTTTGGAGATGCTCTTCGAGACGATCCGGCCGCTGGTATGGGGGGCGGCATGCACCAACTTGGCCCCGGCATCCTGATGCTGGCCGGCAGAGGCGAAGGCGATCGAGAGGATCTCGCCGCGGGCCCCCGGCTCCATCATGTAGACCGCGGGGTACTTCATCGTCAGCTGGCTGCCGAGGTTGCCGTCGATCCACTCCATCAAGGCCCCCTCGTAGGCCATGGCCCGCTTGGTGACGAGGTTGTAGATGTTGTTCGCCCAGTTTTGGATGGTGGTGTAGCGGCAGCGACCGTGCTTCTTGACCATGATCTCGACCACCGCCGAGTGGAGGCTCTCCGTGGAGTACATCGGGGCCGTGCAGCCCTCGACATAGTGCACATGGGCCCCCTCGTCGACGATGATCAGCGTCCGCTCAAACTGGCCCATGCTCTCGGCATTGATCCGGAAATAGGCCTGCAGCGGAAACTCGATCGAGACGCCCTTGGGAACGTAGATGAACGAACCGCCCGACCAGACCGCCGAGTTGAGGGCGGCAAACTTGTTGTCGCTCGGGGGAATGATCGTGCCGAAATACTCCCGCAGGAGATCGGAATGCTCCCGCACGGCGGTGTCGGTATCGGTGAAGATCACCCCCTTCTTGGCGAGATCCTCCTGCAGGGAGCCGTAGACCACCTCGCTCTCAAACTGGGCTTTCACACCGGCGAGGAACTTCCGCTCCGCCTCGGGGATGCCCAGTCGGTCGAAGGTCTTCTTGATCTCCTCAGGCACGTCGTCCCAGGTCTTGCCCTGCTGCTCGGCGGGCTTGAGGTAGTAGAAAATATCCTGGAAATCGATGCCGATGTCGCCGCCCCAGCGGGGCATCGGCTTGCTGTTGAAAATCTCCAGCGACTTCAGGCGGAACTCCCGCATCCAGGCGGGCTCGTTTTTCATCTCCGAGATCTGGGTCACGATCTCCGCCGAGAGCCCGCGCTGGGCCTTGAAGACGCTCGGGGTGTCGGTCCGGAAGTCGTACTTGTTGATCTCGCCGAGGTCGGGCTTGGCGACGACGGTGCCGGTATCCTGCGTGTCGGTGGCCATCATGTTCTCCTTGCGAGGTGTGCTGCGGGGGGGTGCTGCGGGGTGTACTGTGGTTTGAGGGAAGCGGGCTGTCGTCCGGGCGGCTCAGGCGGGGGTCGTCTCGGCGGCCATCGCCTCTTCGGCGGCCGCGGCTTCAGGGTAGGCGGCACGGATCCGTTCGTAGCCCCGCTTGTGGAGTTCGGCGGCAAGTTCCGGGCCACCGCTCTCCACGATCCGTCCGCCGAGCATGACATGGGTTTTCAGCGGAATGTTGTGCTCGAGCAGCTGCTCGTGGTGGGTGATGATCAGGATGCCCATCTGGGCACCGCCGATTCTGGCGATGCTCTCGCTGGCCAGCCGGACCGCGTCGGCATCGAGGCCGCTGTCGGTCTCGTCGAGGACCGCGAAGCGGGGAGCGAGCATGGCGAGCTGCAGAATTTCGGTCCGCTTCATTTCGCCGCCGGAAAAGCCGTCGTTGACGTAGCGGCGGCCAAACTCGGGGTCGATCTCGAGTTCGGCCATCTTCGCCTTGAGCTCCTTGCGGAACTCCTTCATCGGCACGAGTTCTTCCCCCTCTTTGCGATCGGGCTTGCGGACATTGCTCACCGCATGCCTCACGAAGTCGGCAACCCGAACCCCGGGAATCGCCATCGGCCGCTGGAAGGCCAAGAAAAGCCCGGCCCGGGCCCGCTCGTCGGGCTCCATCGCGAGCAGATCGTGGCGGCTGCCGTCGGCATCGAACAGTTCGATCGTGCCCGCGGTGACCTCGTAGTTGGGATGGCCCATGATCGCGTAGCCAAGCGTGCTCTTGCCCGAACCGTTGGGGCCCATCAGGGCATGGATCTCTCCCCGGCCGATTTCAAGATCGACCCCCTTGAGAATCTCCCGGCCCTCAACGGCCACGTGGAGGTCGCGGATCACGAGTCGTTCGGTCGCAGGCGTGGTCATCGGTGTGGTTGGGTTGGCGGAAACTGAAGCAGGCAGGTGAATGGCAGTGGGTGGCTGACGATGGCGGGCCGCCCGCAGGCGGGATCAGGAGCTGACCTTCTGGTGATCGAAGACGAGCTGGCCTTCGCCGGTGGGAGCGGCGACGTAGCCGGAATGGTGCGGCACGGGCAGTTCGTCGGCGATCTTCTCGGTGCCGCCCGCCTCGCGGGCGAGACGCTGGCCCATGATCTTGTCCTGAATCCTCATCAGGCCCTCGAGCAGGCTCTCGGGCCGCGGCGGGCAGCCGGGCACGTAGACGGCGCCCGGCCCCGCGGGGTCGCCCCCCTTCACGACATGGTAGCCCCACTTGAAATAGGGCCCCCCGCCGGTCGTGCAGGCGCCCATCGCGATCACGTACTTCGGATCGGGCATCAGGTTGTAGAGCCGGCGAACGCGGCTGGCCATTTTGTAGGTCACCGTGCCGGCCACGATCATCAAGTCGGCCTGCCGCGGGGTGGCCCGGAAGGCGCCGGCCCCGAAGCGGTCGAGGTCGAAGCGACTGGCACCCGCGGCCATCATCTCGATCGCACAGCAGGCCAGGCCAAAGGTCATCGGCCAGATGCTCGACTGACGGGCCCAGTTGATGGCCTGCTCGACCGTCGTGACGATCATGTTTTCCTCGAATCTGCCTTCGATCCAGGGGCGTGTCATCGCTGGGGCTCCGGGGGAGTCGCCGGGGGATGCCGGCGGGATGGCGGAAGGCGGCGCGAAACTGCGGCCTTCCACGAAGAAAACCGTCGATCATTCGATGGTGCAACAGGTGGCTTTGCAAGGGGCGAGAGTTTGGCGGGGCCCGCATGGAGCGGCTGGACGGCGATCATGAGACGGCCTCCTGCACGGTGAAGCGGCAGCAGCTGTCGCCGTCGAGCCGGCACTCCGTGAGCCGCACCGGGGCCTCGACGAGATCCTCGAGCATCCGACACTCAGCGGCACAGATGCCGCGATCCTGCTCGGCGAGGTCGGGATAGGGGCAGGCATGGCTCGTGAGCACCGGAAGGTCGCCGGCAGCCTGGGGCACCCGACCGCACTCGCAGGGAATACGCCGCTGGCGGAGCAGTTCCGCGATGTTTTCGAGGCGGTCGGAAACGGATGACGCCCCGGACCGGATCGCCGGACGACACGCCTCGGCGAGGCCACGGCCAACCCTTTGCAGCAGCCCCCGCCGCACCGCAGGCTCACGGACCGATCGGATTTCCCGCCAGAGCACGAGGGCAAGATCGCGGAAGTTGTCGCCGCCAATCCGTCCGCCGCGCTCGGTGAGCCGGTAGCGATAGGCAGGCCGGCCGCGGGAGCCGCGGCCCGTGGCGGCCTCCGGAACCGTCCGCTCGCGAGCCAAGACCCCGGCCTTCACGAGCCGCGAGAGTCGCTCGCGGACGGCCGTGGCCGTGACACCGAGAGCCTCGACAAGGTCGGCGACCTCCAGGGCGTGGCCGCCCCGCAGCAGGGCCACAAGCGGCTCGTCGGAGTCGCGGAGGGCGTCGCAAGGATCGATGTCGGGCTCGCTCATACCCCCACTGTACCGGCCAGCCGATTTTCGACAAGCCCGGCTGTGGAAATTTTAGCGAGGGTCTCTCGGGAAGCTGTCGGCCACCACGGCGAGAAACTCCTCCCGCGAGAGGGTGCGGGAGACCGCGGAGCGAAACGCCCGTGCCCCTGCAATGCCCTGGGCGTAGGCGCAGGCAAACTTCCGCATCAGCATCGTGCCCCGCTCGATGCCGAAGCGACGGCAGACGAGGTCGTAGTGGTGCAGCACGAGCTCCCGCTGCTCGTCGAGCGAGGGATCCGGCGGGGCGGCCTCACCGCGAAGGATGGCCGCGACCTGCGAGAAGATCCACGGCTTGGCGAGCGCCTCGCGGGCGATCATCACGCCGTCGACGCCGGTTTCCCTGAGCCTCGCGACGGCCGTCTCGGCGGAGGTGATGTCGCCGTTGCCAACCACCGGCATCTGCGAGACGCTCCGCTTGATCTGCCCGATCGCCTCCCAGTCGGCCCGACCCTTGAAATACTGCGACGCCACCCGGCCGTGAACCGTGAGGCAGGCGGCCCCCGCCTCCTCCACCCGCTGGGCCACCTCGACTCCGGTCTGGCAGGTCTCCACGCAGCCGAGGCGAATCTTGGCGGTGACCGGAGTGTCGCCGCAGGCCTCCACCACCCGTCGCACGATTGCCGCGACTCTCGCCGGGTCGCGGAGCAGCCAGGAACCGCTGTGGGCCTTGTCGGTCACCTGGCGAACCGGGCAGCCGAAATTGAGATCGACCACGCTGACCTGGAAGTCGCGGGCCAGGCGACGGCCCACGCGGGCGAGATTGTCCGGATCGTTGTCCCACATCTGCACCGCCAACGGCCGCGGCTCGTCGCGGACGCCCCACAGCCGGTCGGGATGCTCGCCCCGCTCAGTTTCCAGCCAGGCGGCACTCCTCGCCGCGATCATCTCGGTCGCCAGCAGCCCGGCCCCGCCAAACTCCCGAACCACCTGCCGGTAGGCGTAGTTGGTGTATCCGGCCATCGGCGCCTGAAGCACCGGCGGATCGACGACGACTCCGCCGAGCCGCAGGGGCTCGACCGAGGGGGCGAGGACGGGGGCGAGACTGGTCATTCCGTGAGGATAACCGACGACGGACCGCGCGGCGGACCGGCTTCGCTCGGCGCGAGTCCCGTGACCGGCACCGCGGCAGTCGGCAAGCCCGGGGGCCGCCAGGGCATGGGCGCACCGATGAGCATCGCCGCAAACTGCGGGTCGGGCACGGAGAAGTCGGCGACGGCCATCACGTATTCGACGATGTCGTCGTTGTAGCGGGAGACAGCCGCGGCCAGGGCCCGCTGCTGCACGAGCAGTTCGCGATGGGCGGCAAGCACCCGCTCGATCGGCAGGCCGCCCCGGGCGTGACCATCTTCAGCGGAGCGGACTGCCGTCTCGGCTGCCACCACAGCAGCCGCACGCGACTCGAGTTCCTCGTGCTCCAGGGGAAGGGCCGCATCGATCGCCCGGATTCGCCCGGTGGCCACGCGGTTGGCAAAAAGCGGTTCGAAGTGGGTCTCATAGGGCGTCGTCAGTGGCACATCCACAGGCCAGGGCAGGGGCTCGGAAGCCGGCAGCCGAACGAGATCGACGAGTTCCTGCTGGGCCTCGACCAGGGCGACTCTCGCCGCGGCCACGTCGGCCATCGCGGCGGCGAGGGCCACGTCGACCGCGCTGCGGTCGTGCGGCTGCGGACCCGGCGGCACGCCCTCGAGCCGCTCGGCGGGCCCGGCGGGC
>CAZRKH010000059.1:0-13203 GCA_964600785.1 uncultured Chitinophagaceae bacterium | reverse complement strand
GGCATGGGCACCCCGACCCACACCGGACGCTTGTGTCCCCTTCGAAACAACAACTCTCCAACACCGGCCACCTGGGGCGGCACGTTTCGTGCCGAACAGAATTGCCATGGAAGGCTTTTTCCACAGACAGCGAGACGGCTACGCCGCTTTTGCCCCCGCGACGAGCGACAGCCACTCAGCCTCCGGTCGCGGTCGGCCGCCGCCGGCCGTGGAGACCGTGAAGGCTCGCCAGCCGAGCCGTCGCGCTTCGGCGAGATCGGCAAACTCCAGGCCGACGTAGGCCAGCCGGCCTCCGCTGAAGCCCCAATACTCCGCGATGTCGGCCAGCCCGCTGCCGCGACCGGGGATCGAGCCGGGCACGATCCGTTCCACCCGCGGGTCAAGGGCCAGCCGCGAAAACGCAATCGTCGTCGACTCCGGACCGAAGCTGTCGCCGCCGAGAACCGCCACCTGCAAACCGCGGTCGAGCAGACCCCCGATCACCACCGGCACAAACGCGAAGCCGCGCGCCTCTTCGGCGGCCGCCCGATGCTCGCCGCGGCAGGCGGCCACCACCTCGTCGGCCCAGCCGGCGGTCAGGCCCAGGGCCGCAAGACACCACCGCAGCCGTCCCGGAAAACTGCCATCGCAAAGCCGCGGGCCTGAGCGGAGGGGGGCATGCCTCCAGAGGCGATCGAATCGCTCCGGTGAAATCGTCAGGCCGCCGGAAGCGAGCACCCGGCAGCAGTGACGCTGCCAGGCGGTGGCATCAAAAAGCACGTTCTCAAAGCCGAACACGACGCCTGCGATCTGCCCGGTGGCGGGGCCGCGTCGCGGGGCGGACCGCTCAAACCGGCACGGTGGAGTCTGCGTCGATCCCGACATCGCGGGCGTCTCCGAGTGGTTGCTCCAAGCCAAAGGGGCGATTGGGTGAAGAACGGGCATGAATCCCTCTCCCGTTCTTCGCACCAGGAGGGCAAATGGTTCGCGGCCGGCGACGATTCGCGGACTCCTGAATCGGTTCTTTTCTTTCTGAAATCGACCAGCTGCCGTGATCGGCATCGCCCCGACGGCTGCAGGCCACGGCTTCCACACAATCGTGTCAACCCGCAGGCCGACGCCGCTGGAGGGCGTGGTCGCGAAGCCGCCGGGCCTCGGCATCAAGCGAGGCGAGGGTGTCGCTGCACAGGGCGACGAGATCGGCATCGTTGAGTTCGCGGACCCGCTCGGCGGAAATCGGCTCGCCGAACTCGAGGCGGACCATGCCCGGCCGGGGCAGCAGCCGACTGCGGGGCCAGCATTCGTAGGCACCCACGATCGCCACCGGAAGGATCGGCACACCGGCCCGTCTGGCAATCACCGAGAAGCCGCTTTTGAGAGGGCCGAGCCGTCCGTCGGCAGTCCGCGTGCCCTCGGGAAAAATGTTGACCGCTCCGCCGCCGCGAAGCCGGCTGATGACCGCCTTCATCGCCCCCACGGCCGACGCCTCACGATCGATCGGCACCGCATCGAGGGCCCTGATCACCGCGCCGAAGGCCGGCTGATTAAAGAGCGAACTCCTGGCCAAACTCGAGAGCCGCCGCGGGCTCGCCAGTCCCAACAGCAGCGGGTCGAGATGGCTCTGGTGGCTCGAGAGGAGCATCAGCCCTCCGTGCATCGGCACGGCCCCGCGAAAGCGGACCCGAAAACCGAGCAACGCCACCGCCAGCACCCGGCAGAGCACCCACAAGAAGGCATAGAGCACCCGGCCGAAGGCCGAGTGGCCCGAGGGCCGCGGGCGGTCCGCCTGACGCGGCGGGCTGGTCGACCCTCCGCCCGGATCAGCCATTTCCCGCTCCTGCGTTGCGTGCCGCGGCGACGAGTTCCACGAGCTTTTCCACGACCGCTTCGGGCGAGAGGCCGTCGGTCTCCAGCCAGACCGCGTCGGCCGCCGGCTTCAGCGGCCCGGCGGCACGGGCGGCGTCGGCGGCGTCGCGTGCGTTCTGCGTGGCAAGCACCGCCTCCAGCGAGGTCGGCTCGCCGGCCGCGGCCCGTTCGCTGTGCCGCCGTCCGGCACGTTCCTCCGGCGACGCGGTAAGAAAAACCTTCACCGCGGCGTCAGGGAAGACCACCGTACCCTGATCACGACCCTCCGAGACGAGATCTTCCCGCTCGGCAACCTGCCGCTGTTTGGCCACCATCACCGCCCGCACCGCCGGCTCGTCGGCGACCCGCCGGGTGGCGGCGGTGATCCGCTCGGTGCGGATCTCGCGGCTGACATCGACCCCGTCGACGGTGACCCCGTCCTGCTCGAGCCTGATCTCGAGGGAGGCGGCAAGGTCGGCGATCGCCCGGGGGTCGTCCAGCGGCACGCCGCGGTCGAGCGCCGCCCAGGCGACGCCGCGGTACATCGCGCCGGTGTCGAGATACCGCCAGCCGAGGCGGCGGGCAAGGCCTCGGGCGGCGGTGCTCTTGCCCGCGCCGGCGGGCCCGTCGAGGGTCACGATCACGTCTGCTCGGCTCCCGGGATTGCGGCGGGCAGCCAGTGGACTTCGACGAACGCCCACTCGTAGCGAGCCAGCGGCAGCCGGAGGGTGCGGCCGCGGATCTCGATCGGTTCGCCGCGGTTGCCGCGGGCATCCCGCCGCCAGGCGGCGACCGGCTCGCTTGCCAGCTCGACCGCGGCCTCGATTCGCCTGCCGGCCGACTCCAGCAGTCCGAAAACCGCCCCCACCAGCCGGCCGTCAACGTTCACCGGCTCACCGCCGGTGACCCGGATCTGTGGGTCGGTGGCAATGCCGCGGGGAGCATGCCGGCCTGCCCCGCCGGCGATCAGCTCGACCGCCGCCTCCCAGGGAGCCTCGAGATCGGCCGCGACGGCAAGCCGGAAGCTCCCGCGGCGTTGGCCCTCACCGAGCAGGATCGTGTCGAGCATGTGGGGCGTGGAGCGAAGGTGCCAGGGCAGGCCGAGGGTCAGGATCGTGGCCCGCCCGCGGCCGGGGCCCGGCGAGGCGTCGTCGCAGAGTTCCACGAAGTGCTCGGCGGTGAACGCCCCCCGTTGCGTCGCGACCGACTGCGTGTGAAGGCTGCGGCGAAGTTCGATCGACTCGTTCTCGTTCCAGGCAAAACGGCAGGCCGCGTAGGATTCCAGGAGCTTCCCGTGGATCGGCTCGGCGAGGTCGAGCTCGATTTCGAGGATCGCCCACGGGGCACCTTCCGGCAGCAGGGTCCGCTGTCGGAAGCGGGCAAGTTCGCGGGAGTCGGCGGCGAGCAGCCGGCCGCGGCTTTCAAAGCCGGGCGACTCGCCGGAAATCGGCTCGATCAGCTCGGCGACCATCTCGGCGTAGTCGCTGCGTTCGAGCGGGTCTTCCCAACGGCTTTGGGCGGGGCGGGTGCTGCGGATCGAGAGCTTCTGCGAGAGCCGGTTGGCCTCGTGGCCTGAGGGCCGCAGCGAGAGCAGGCCGCCGGTGCGTGGATGGATTCGCACCCGCAGCAGGCCGTTGTCGAGCAGATAGTCGCGACGTGGGTCGTCTCGTTTCGACCGAGAGAGCATCCGTCCGATCGAGCCGAGCCAGCCGGGGCTCTGCGGGGGCTCGGGGGCCGGTCGTTCGACCGGCCGTGGGGTGAGTCGCTGCGGGGGCAGGTCGTCGAGCCGATCACGGGCCGCGACGATGCCGGCCGCCTCACGGGCTGCGGCCACCCGGGCGGCATCGATCGGATCGCTCTCGGCGGAGGCCGCAGGAATCGCGGCCCGGAAGGCGTCGGGCTCGAAGGCCACGGGCAAGCCGGTGCCGGCGGTCTCGGCGAGCAGCTGCTGCGGCGTCACGAAGCGGCCCAGGGCCGTGCCGCGGGCGGCGAAGCGACGCAGCAGCCGATGCCAGCGGCTCCCGGGGGCGGGGGAGGGGGGGGAGGCGCCCCGCCGGCCGATGCCAGCGGCTCGCGGTGCCGGCGAAGTGGGCGAAGGCGAGCACCGCGGTGTGGTCGTGATCCATCGCGTCGCCGAGGCGGTCGGTCAGGCCGATCACCGTGGCGGCATCGCGGGCGTCAAGCGGGACCTTGGCGATCGCCTCGATGCTCGCCCCGCCGGTGCCCTCCCAGGTGATCCGACTCGCCCCGGGATCGGGCAGCGGCTCACCATCGAAGAGGTTCCAGATTGCGGCCTCGTAGCCGAGGCCCGAGAGCAGCTGCGGCAGGATCGCCGAGGAGCCGCCGGTCCGCCGGCCGAAGACCGTGGGCGGACCGCCGCCGTGCCTCGACCAGGCCTCGTGACCGCGGTGGAAGGAGGCCAGCAGCTCCTCGGGGCTGCGGCCGGCAAGCGGCAGTTCGTCCCACATCCCGCCGACTGCGGCGACTTGCCCCGCCTCGCGGGCCTCGCGAAACCTCACGGCGAGATCGGGCCGCGTCGCCCCCAGCCGGTCGATCAGCTCGCCGGGGGCGAGCATCGCCACGGGCACGGGTGCATCGAGCTCCTCGACGAGCCGTTCATCAAGCGTGGTCTCCGCCAGGAGCACAAGATCGATGAGCCAGATGTCGACCGGGTAGAAGCGGGCTCGCGCCGACTCCAGCTGACGGTGGCAGGCATCGAGGCCCTCGGCCGGGTTGCCGTCACCTCTCACCGCCGCCTGGGCCGCACCGCGGAGCGACTCGGCGAAGGAGGCATCCAGATCGCACGAGTCGCTCCGCATCCGGCGGGCGAGCAGCTCCGAGAGCAGCCAGGCCATTCCCACCGCCTCGAATTCCTCGACGAGTTCCTGCGGAAGCTCGCCGGCCGCCGCCGCGTCGAACGACAGCCGGGACCCCAGTTCGCCAAGCAGCTCAGGCCGCGTCGCGACGCCCCGGATCAGTCCGGAGGCCGTCTCACCCGAGCAGGACGCTTCGTGTTCGAGCAGGGCCGTATCGAGCCGGTGATCAAAGGCCGGCGGCACCACCGCGATGCCGGCGTCGTCGGGATCGAACGATCGCTCGATGCTCGCCCAGCCCGGCATTCCCGCCGCAGCGATGACCGCGGGATGCCAGGCGGCGGTCCACACCGCGAGCAGATCCTCGGCCTCTTTCGACTCACTCCAAGTCGGGAAATCCTCGAGCGAGTGGCAGGGCAACAGCACCGTGACGCGGGCGGGCGGCATGGGGCGGAATCTCTCCGGGGAGGCGATGAACTGCCGTGGCAGGCGGGATGCCGACCGGGCGCTGGGGTTCTGAAGGTACTCGCGGGGAAACTCGCGGGGATCGCTTTCGCCGGCCCGGGAGGTTTGACACCCGCCTGCCGGCGTCCGTAAAGTGTTTTCTAGAAAGCTTTTGCGGTGCAAGGGGGCGGTTGTCGCCCTCCGAGAATGAAGTGAGTGCCGGATGGCTGCCAACGCCTACGTCTGGGGAGTCGATATTGGCACCTGCAGCCTCAAGGCCCTGCGGTGCCGTGTCGGCGACCGTGACGGCCCGCTGGAGGCCGAGGCATTCGAGTACATCGAGTATCCCCAGATGCTCTCCCAGCCCGATGCCGACCGGGTGGGGTTGATCCGCGAGGCGCTCGTCGAGTTCACCAGCCGGCACGACATCCACGAGGATCGTCTGGCGGTCTCGGTCTCGGGCCAGTCGGGGCTCACGAAGTTCATCAAGCTCCCACCGATCGAGGCGAAGAAGATCGCCGACATCGTGAAATACGAGGCCAACCAGCAGATCCCATTCCCGCTCGACCAGGTGGTCTGGGACTGGCAGCGGCTGCCCGGGGGCATCGAGGAGGGCGGCTTCGTTCTCGAGGCCGAGGTCGCGTTATTCGCCATGAAGCGGATCGACGTGATGAAGGCCCTCGAGCCGCTGACCGAGGGCAAGGTCGATGTCGACATCCTGCAGCTGCCGCCGGTGGCCCTCATGAACATGGTGATCTTCGACCAGCTTCCCGATCCCTCCACGCTCGACCCCGACAATCCGCCGCCTTTCACGGTGCTCGTCTCCACCGGCGTCGACACCACCGACCTCGTTGTGACCAACGGCCTGCATATCTGGCAGCGGAACATCCCCATCGGCGGCAACAACTTCACCAAGGCGATCATCTCCGGCCTCAAGCTGACCCACGCCAAGGCGGAGCACACCAAGCGAAATGCGGTGCGATCCGCCGACGCCAAGCAGGTCTTTCTCGCGATGCGGCCGGTGTTCAACGAGTTCGCCGCGGAGCTGCAGCGATCGCTCAACTATTTCACCGGCACCCACAAGACCGCCGAGATCTCCAAGGTGCTGCTCTTGGGCAACGCGGTGAAGCTGCGGGGGCTGACCGACTTCGTGGGCAAGCAGCTGGGGCTCGAGGTCAGCCGGCTCGACCATTTCGGCAGGCTCGAGGGCAAGTCGGTGCTCTCCGCCTCGGCCTACCGAGAAAACCGTCTGGCGTTCGCCACCGCCTACGGACTGGCCGTGCAGGCCGCCGGTCGGGCGGAGATGAAGACGAGCCTGATGCCGCCGCAGATTCTCCAGGACCGCATGATCGAGGCCAAAAAGCCGCTGACCGTGCTGTCGCTGACATTCCTGCTGGTGGCCGCCCTGCTCGGCTACGCGATCTCCTATTTCACCTGGAGCGGCTACGTGCCCGAGCTCTACCAGCGGGCCTTCGCCGCGGCTGACTCCGCGAGGTCGAGTTCGCAGGCGGCGATCAGCCAGGTCGAGGAGGCGGTCGCCCGCCGCAACGAGGCTCTCGCCCAGCAGGAGGCCCTGCTCGAAATCGGACCGCGTCGCTTCGAGACCCTGGCGATGATGCGGGCGGTCCGCTCGCTGCTGCCCAGCGACCGCGAGGGCGAGGTGCCGGAGAATCCGGCCGACCGCGAAGAACTGCACATCGACCGCATCGACTGCCAGTATTTTCCCGACCTCGCCGCATGGTTCACGGCGATCAAGCCACGCTGGGAGGAGACCAATCCGCAGGACAAGCAGCCCGATCCCGCAGCCGGCCAGCCGGCCGATCCCGCAGCCGGCCAGCCGGCCGAACCCGCCGCGGCCGCGAGCGATCCTGCCGCCGCGGCCGACGACCCTTCGATCGGGCCGAGCGGGCCGGGCTGGGTGGTCGAGATCGTGGGCCATCACTTCCACAACGAGGAATACCACAAGCCCCTGGAGGCCGCGGAATTTGTGCGGGCGACCCTGATCAAAAGACTTCGCGGCGAGGGTGAACCGGTGGTGGTCCCGGCCGGCCCGCAGGCAGGCGAGGAGATCAGCTTGCAACAGCTCGGCATCGGCTACCCCACGATCGTGGAATCGTCTCGCGTGCGGACCGAGCGGGTGAAGGTGCCCACGCTCACGGACGATCGCGAGGCCGGCTCGGAGCCCGAGGAGGAACGCACGCTTCCTCTCAAGCGGTATGACTTCACGGTGCAGTTCTGCTGGCAGCCCGGCCTGCCGGGAGCGACCAAGCTGCCTGATCCGGCCGACGCGTCGGAGGCCGTCCCCGGCCCGTGAGCACCGTGACTGCCGGTGAGGAAGTGAACTGCAGAAAGCGAGAGCGTGATGGAACTGCCCGAAAACGTTCAGCCCTACGCCGCGGCGGTCGCCAAGCACCATTTCTGGCTGCTGGCGGTGCTCGTGCCGATTCTCACGATTCCCGCGGTGATCGTTGCCGAGGGGCATCTCACCAGCCGGATCGATGCCGCGCAGCGGGAGATCAAAAGCAAGCTGCAGGCGATCGACTCGGTGCGTGCGATCGACCTGCATCCCAACGGCAACTGGGTCGAGGCGATCGACACGCAGGCCCGCGAGATCAAGCTCGAGACGCTCCAGACCTGGCAGCAGGCCTACGCCAAGCAGGACCCGCTGCGGGTCTGGCCGGAGTCGCTGGGCGATGATTTTCTCGCCGCCGCCGCCCGCATCCCTGCCGGCGGCCGGCTCTCGCGGCCGTTGCGCGAGCGGTATCAAAACGGTGTGCCGCGGATCGTCCGCACGCTGCCCGGGCGGATGGGGGCCGACGAGCAGATGCTCGAGTCGAACGACCGGGCAGAGTCGTTCGCCGGACGCGGGCCGGGCGAGCGGCCGCTGAGCACGGCCATGGTCGACTGGCCCTCGGGCGATCAGAAGCGGATCTACGAGTCGTTCGTCTGGAGCAGCCCGCCCTCGACCCGACAGGTGGCGTTGGCCCAGGAAGAACTCTGGGCCTATGGCATGATCTGCGACGCGATCGCCCGAGCCAACGCCGGGGCGCAAGGCCGCTACAACGCCGTGATTCCCACCGTGAGTCGCATTGTCGTCGGCTATGAGGCGGCCGAGGAGAAGCCGGGCGGGATGCAAAGCGATCGCATCTTCCTGCCCAAGCAGGGGCCGGGCATGTCGGGAGCGGGCCGGTTTCCCGGTGCCGGCGGGTTTCCGGGCGCCGAGTCGGGCATGCAGCCGGGCATGCCCGATGAGGGCGGCGGGTCGGGCGGTGGGCCGCTGCCGGGCCCGCGGCCTCCCCACCCGCGATTCTCCGGTGACCGCGGCATGAGTTTCAGCGGTGAGTCGTTCGCTCCGCGGTCACCAAGTGGCGCGGCACCCGGCATGGCCGGGGCCGAGCCGGCCGCCACCGATCCGGATGACATGCTGCTCAACTGGATCTACGTCGACTTCGAGGGACGGCCGCTGACCGCCGGCGAAATCAACGCGTCGGTCGCGGCCCGAATGATGCACCTGATGCCCTTTACGATCGCCCTCACGATCGACCAGAACGCCCTCGACCGGCTGCTCGTCGACCTGGCCACCGTGCCCACCGTGCCCTTCGACGTGCGGCAGGTGCGGATCAACGCCGAGGGCGAGGGTCGACGCCGCGGCGGAAGCCGCTCGGAGCGGATGCCCGGCCCGGGCCGGCCCGACGAGGGCATGGCCACATCGCGGCCGAGTGATGTGGAGGTCGAACTCCGCGGGGTGATCCCGCTGATTGCCACGCCCGATCCGCAGGTATTGGGCCTCACCGCCGAGGACCTTCCCGGCGAGGAGAGATCCCCCGCCACCCCAGCCACCGAGGAGCCGCTCCCATGAAGATGCCCGCGGCGCTGTCCCGATTCGACAGCGAGGCGATGCTCAACTTCGGCCTCCGCCACGGCGACAAGATCGGCCTGACACTCTTCGGCCTCATCGCAGCCTGGATGCTGTGGTCGGGCATCACCACTTGGCGAATCCAATCGCCCGAAAAGCAGATGCTTCCCGACGCGATCATGAAACGGGCCTCCGAGAGCACCCGCCACATCAACGCCGAACCGCAGCCGCCGGCCAAGATGCTCGTCCGGGAAGTCGTGCTGTCCCGCGAGACCGCCCGCTGGGAGGCTCCCGAGGTGATTCCCTCCGGCGGCCTGCCGGTGCTCGACAAGCCGCTGTTCAACGAGTTTGCCAAGCGGACCAAGCCCGACGTGATGCCGATCGAGGAGATTGTCGCCACCGCGGGCATCGCCGTGATCGGCGCGGAGCCGCAACCTGAAGCGATGGCGGGTGAATCGCCCGAGCGTCCACGGGATGTCCCGCCGCCGCGGGGCGACCGCGGGCGGCAGCCGCGTGATCGTGGGTTCGCTCGGCCGGAGAACATCTTCGAGCCCGACGGCGATCCCACCGCCGGCATGGGCGAGGCCGACGAGGGCGTCGAGTTGGCGGCCGGCCGGATCATGCCCTTCGTGGTGGTCACCGGGCTGGTGCCCTACGACCGGCAGTCGGCTGAGTATCAACGCCGCTTCAGCCAGGCCGGCTACCAGGACGAAAAACGCGACTCGCCGATGTGGAGCGAATACCGGGTTGAGCGGACGGAGATCCGGGCCGGCGAGGAGCCGCAGTGGACGGCGGTGAGCCTGCGAGACCTTGCCCGCGAGACGGAAAGCTGGATGGCCGCGGCGGCCGAGATCCTGCCCCAGGATTGCCTGCTCACCGAGGTGCCGGGCCTTGGCTCGCGAGGTGCTGGTGGCGGCGGTGGCCGCGGCGGGCGGTCGGCCGCGGCGGGCGACGTCTCCCCGCTCAACTACGCCCTGCCCCTGCCGGAGAGGATCGACGAGCCTTGGGGGCTCACGGCAATTCATCCATGGTTTGAGACGATCCTCGAGGAGCGGGGCGACGAGCAGGAGGGGCTTGCCCCCGGCCGGGCCGAGCCGGCTCAGGATGTCGCCGAGATCAGGCCCGACTTTTTCGAGGGCGAGGAGGGCATGCCGGGGGCTGGCGGCGGCCGCGAGGGGGCGATGCCCGGAGAGCGGCAGGAACAGCAGCGGACGGCCAAGCGGCTCTTTCGGTTCATCGACACTGACGTGGAGCCGGGCCGATCCTATCGCTACCGCGTCACACTCTCGATCTGGAACCCCAACTGGAAGCTTCATCCGCGACACCTCGCCGACCCGCAGCTGGCCAAAACCCCCAAGCTCATCTCGCCGGTCAGCGAGCCTTCGGCGGCGGTCCGGGTGCCCGACCCGGTGAGCCTGCTCGTCCGCACGCTCGACCGCGACGCGATGCGACGGCTGAAGCGGGATCGGGTGGAGGCGATCGTGCTCGGCGAGGATCCCCGCAGCGGCAACTACGCGCTGCGGTCGGTCGCGGTGGAGCGGGGGTCGCTGGCAAACGTCGATGAGACCGCGCTCAACCGCCCGGGCGACACCCGCTGCCGCGGACAGAGCATCACCACCGACCGCGTGTTGCTCGACATGCTCGGCGAGCAGGAGCGGGATGACGATCCCCGGCGGCGGCGGCGTTCCTCGGAGCCGGAAGGCCCACGCGAGCCGGTCGAAATGATCTTCCTCAAGCCCGACGGCGAACTCGAACTGGTCAACCTGGCCGAATCGCAGCGGAAACTCGACCGCTACCAGGCCACGCTGCCCGCCGGCGAAGGGACGGACCGCCGCGGACGCGACGACCGCCGCGAGATGATGCCCGAAGGTCCGGGCCCCGGATTCGCGCCCCGCAATCCCTTCGGATCCACGCCCGGACGAGGTGGACGATGAGCATCTTCTTGCCAGCCCGCACGCTTCCCCCGGCAGCAGGCCTGCTCGCGGCATGGCTGGCGATCTCGGCGAGCCTTCTGCCGGCCGCCGCGCAGGAACCGGCCGCCGCCGGCCCGCCAAAATATTCCTCCTGGTCGCAGGTCGAAAATGCCAAGGAGACCCGCGATTACGTGGAGCGGATGGGGGATGGCGGCCGCTTCGACGCCTCGGCCAAGAACTTTCTCGACGAGATCGCCCTGCCGCAGTTGGGGCTCGACGAGAACAGGGCCACGATCGAGACCACCCGACGCCGGATCCGCGAGCGGCTGCTGGCCACGATCTCCGCCTCGGAGACCCTCGATCAGGCCAACGCCCACGTCATGCGGGCGATGCTCGAGCTTGCCGGAAATGCCGCCGAGCCGCCGGTGGTGCGGGTCAATGCCGTGCTGCTGATCGGCGAACTCGACGCCAAGGAAGAACGGCCCTGGCCGGAGGCGGTGGGCACGCTTGTAAAAATCCTGACCAGCCAAAAAGCACCGCCGGAACTACGCGTCGCGGCGATGGCCGGTCTGGCCCGGCACGTGGAAGCTGCGTCGCGTGGCGACCCGGCTACCGCCACGCTGGCCCGCGGAGTGGTGCCGGCGATCCTCGGGCTCTTCGGCGAATCGGCGGGGAACGACGCCACTGCCGCCTCGTCGGCCAGGCGGGCGGGGCTCGACTGGATGATCGCCCGTGGCCTGCGGATGCTGCCGACGTTGCTGCCCAAGGCACCGCCCCAGGTCGCCACCGCGGTGGCGGGAGTGATCGCCGACGAGAGCCGACCGATCGACCTGCGGGTGCGGGCCGCGGCGGCACTGGGCACGACGGTCGACAAGGCATCAGGGGTCGATGTGTCGGCGGTGGCCGGCTCGATCGCGGCTTTGGCGAGGGCGGCCCTGGCGGCGGACGAGGCGGTGGTCGCCAGGCGGGAGTTCGAACAGGAATACATCCTCGGTGATTCGCCACGACCAGGGGCAGGCGGTGGCCGCTTCCGGCCGATGGGCCCCGGCCGCTTCCCGGAGGCGGGCGAGCCGCCCCCCGGCCCCCCGCCGATGGCAAGGGAGGCCTCGCGGCGGTCGCGGGCGATGAGGCGGCCGAATCGATCAGGAGTCAGGCCGGCATGCTGCGAGCGGCCGGCAGGCAGCTGGCCGAAAACCCCGACGTGCGTGCGCTGCGGGATGCAATTGAATCGATCGCCGCTGCGGCGGCCGGGCCTGCTGATGGCGGCGGCGAACCGGCTGCGGCTGCCGAACCCGGCGGTGACACCGGCAACGACGACGCCGCGCCCGCCTCGCCTTTCGACGGCGGCGGCTTCAATCCCTTCTCGCAATGATCCAGAGCAAATGACCCAGAGCGGGGCCACGCCGACTGCCGCGTCGTGGTGCGGCCGACGACCGCCTACTTCTTGATCAGGTCGCGGACGGTCATGCCTGAGGGGATCATCGGCAGCACGTGCTCCTGATAGGGCACCTGCACGTCGAGCAGGGCCGGGCCGGGAGCGTTGATGAGCCGTTCGAGCCCCGGGCCGAGTTCGTCCTTTTGCGAGATCGTCTCCGCCTGCCAGCCGAAGCCGCGGGCGATCGCCACGAAATCGGGATAGCGGTTGTCCGGCGAGATGCCGTCGCCCTGCCCGCAGGCCTCCGGATGATTGACCGGGCCGAGGTAGGTGTGGGCCCGATTGCCCTTGAAGAAGCGGTCCTCCCACTGCACCACCATCCCGAGGTGCTGGTTGTTGAGCAGCAGCACCTTGACCGGAATGTTCTCGCAATGGCAGGTGGCGAGTTCCTGGACATTCATCAGAAAGCTGCCGTCCCCGTCGATGTCGACCACGAGCGACTCCGGATGGGCCACCGCCGCGCCCATCGCGGCGGGCAGGCCGAAGCCCATCGTGCCCAGGCCGCTCGAGGAGAGCCAGGTTCGCGGGCGGCGAAACTTGAAGAACTGGGCCGCCCACATCTGGTGCTGCCCCACGCCCACGGTCACGATCGTGTCTCGTTCGGCGGTCAGCCGGGAGAGTTCGTGGATCGCTTCCTGGCCGAGGATGCCGGGATAGTCGGCATCGAAGGCGAAGGGGTCCTCCTCCTTCCAGCGGGCGATCCGGCCGTGCCATTCGTCGAGCCCGGCCGCCGGCGGTTCGACGACCGCATTGATCGCGGCGAGGGCCTCCTTCACGTCAGCCACGATCGGCACGTGCACGAGCTTGTTCTTGTTGATCTCGGAGGGATCGATGTCGATGTGCACGATGAACCCGTGGCGGGCAAACTCCTCCACCTTGCCGGTCACACGGTCGTCGAACCGCACGCCGATCGCGAGC
>CAZRKH010000058.1:0-21336 GCA_964600785.1 uncultured Chitinophagaceae bacterium | reverse complement strand
TAAAACTTGATCTTCGGCTCGGTGCCCGACGGACGGGCGGCCACCGCGTTGGCCAGCGGCGGAAACTGGTTCGGGGGCGAGATCGCGGGCCCCTCACGGGTTCCCAGATCGAAGATCACCACGTCGCCGGAGGTGCCCTCGATCGACTGCGAGTTTCCACCGCCAGCGGTCGCCGAGAGCGACGCGTAGTCGCGGACGAGCCGCACGGGCAGCCCCGCGATCTCTTCCGGCGGTTCGGCCCGCAGGGTCGCCATGATCTCCCGCATCCGGTCCATGCCCGCGGCACCCGGCAGCATCACCGACACCTGCCGCTCGAGGTGGCAGCCGTGGCTGCAGAAAAGCCCGTCGAGATGTTCGTGCAGCGAGCGACCGTCCGCGGCGAGCGAGGCGGCCATCTCCGAGAGCAGCAGCGCCGCGACCGCCGCATCCTTGTCGCGGACGTGGGTGCCAGCGAGATAGCCGTGCGACTCTTCGCAGCCGAAGGCGAAGTGTTCCGGACCGATCGCGTCGATCTCGCGGCCGATCCATTTGAAGCCCACCAGCAGGTTGTCGATCGCCCGCACCCCGTGGCTCTCGGCTACCCGGCGGACGAGGCCGGTGGTCACGATCGTGGTCACCACCCGGTCGGTGGCGGCCAAGCGGCCGGTCCGCTTCCGCGAGGCAAGGGTCCAATCGCACAGCAGGGCACCAAGCTGGTTGCCTGTGAAACACTCCCAATCGCTGCTGCTATCGCGGGAAAGGGCTGCCGCCGCGCCGAGCCGGTCGCAGTCTGGATCGCTGGCAAGCACCAGGTCGTCGCCCGAGCGACGCGCTTCCTCAATCGGGCCTGAGAGCACCGCGGGATTCTCCGGGTTGGCCACGTGGCCGGGCACTGCGGGGAAGTCGCCGTCCGGCTCGGCCTGGGGGCCGTAGAGCCGCACCCGTTGGAAGCCCGCCCCGGCGAGCACCGGCGGCACCGCGGTGCCGCCCACGCCGTGCAGGGGCGTATAGAGGATCGAGATGTCTCGGCTGCCGGGACTCGACTGCTCGAGCACCGCCGCCACGAAGGCCGGATCGATTTCCTCTTCGACGAACCGCACCCGGCCTTCGGCCACCCCGGCATCGAAGCCGGATCGCCGCACCTCTCGTACCCGCATCACACGCTCGATGATCCCCGCGTCATGGGGCGGGAGCACTTGCACGCCTCCCGACCAGTAGACCTTCACCGCGTTGTCGGAGGGAGGATTGTGGCTGGCGGTCACCATGATCCCGCAGTGGCTCCGCGTGTGCCGCACGGCAAACGAGAGTTCTGGCGTACTGCGGTAGCCCCGTAGGAAGAAGATCTCGAATCCCGCCGCCAGGAGCACCTCGCTGCACAGCCGGGCGAAGTGCTCGGAACGATGGCGGGTGTCGTAGGCAATCGTGCAGCTGGGGGTCTCTCCGGCGGGCAGCACGGCGGTGACGTAGTCGCCAAGGCCCTGCGCACTTTCACCGATCGTGCGGTCGTTGATGGCGTTGCAGCCCACCGGGTACATCCGCCCGCGGCGGCCGCCGGTGCCGAAGGGAATCACCGTCCAGTAGGCGTCGTCAAGCTCCTTCCAGAGCCCGGCATCGATCCGCTCGGCGAGCGGATCGAAGAACTCGGCATACTGCGGCTGCGTGAGCCACTCGCGGATCGCTCCGGCGGAGTGTTCGGTCAGCAGTCCCTCCCCGGCGGCCTGTTCAACGGCGGCGAGACGGGCATGGTTGCTTTGGTCAGTCGGCATCGACGCTGGCTCCGCAGGGCTCCGCCGGCAGCCGGTCTTGCAGGCCATCAGCCGTCGGGGGTCGCGTTATACCCGCCCAGGGGCGATTTCGGAAAGCACCGACGGCCGTCGCGCTATACTCGCGAATCGGGGCGACATGACTCGCAAGGAATCGATTTCGTGAGCGATCTGATCATCAGTGTCTCGGGCCTGCGGGGCGTGGTGGGTGAATCGCTCACCCCCGACGTCGCCATCCGCTATGCCTCCGCCTTCGTGGCCGGCTTGCCGCCCGGGCCGGTGGTGCTCGGCCGCGACGGCCGCGAGTCGGGGCCGACTTTCGTCGCCGCGATCGGCGAGTCGCTGCGGGCCGCCGGCCGGGACGTGCTCGACGGGGGCGTGGCGGCGACACCGACCGTGGGCCTGCTCGTGCGAACGCTTGCGGCGGCGGGTGGAATCCAGATCTCCGCCAGTCACAACCCGCCGCAATACAACGGGCTGAAGCTCTTCGGGCCGAGCGGCCGCGTGCTCACCGCCGATGAAGGCCGCCGCGTGCTCACCGCCTACGAACGGGCCGAGGCACCGCCGCGGGCTCCCGTAGCCGGCAGCCGGCAGGATGTCGATGGCGGTCCGGCACACCTCGAACGGGTGCTCGGGGCGGTTGACGTACGGCGGATTCGCGACGCGGGGCTGCGGGTCTGGCTTGATGCCGGCCACGGCGCGGGGAGCCGGCTGGCCGTGCCGCTGCTCGAGGCGCTCGGCTGCGAGCTGATTCTCGAAGGCGGCAGCCCGGATGGCCGCTTTGAGCACCCGCCCGAGCCGACCGAGGAGAACCTTGCGGTCCTCCTGCCGCGGATTCCGGCGAGCCGGTGCGATGTCGGTTTCTTTCAGGATCCGGACGCTGACCGGCTGGCGATCGCCACCGCCGAGGGCCGGTTCATCGGTGAGGAGGCGACCCTGCCGCTGGCGGTCGAGGCGGTGCTCGCCCGCAGACCCGGGCCGGTCGTCGTCAACTGCTCCACCAGCGGAATGACCGCGGTTCTTGCCAGACGCTTCGGCGTGGCCTGCCATGTGGCCGCGGTCGGTGAGGCCAATGTCGTGGGCCGGATGGTCGAATCCGCGGCAGTGATCGGCGGCGAGGGCAACGGCGGGGTCATCGATCCGAGGGTCGGTTACGTGAGGGACAGCTTTATCGGGATGGCTCTCGTGCTCGAGCGGATGGCCGGGGAGGGAGGGCCTTTTTCTCTCGCCTCACTCGCCGACCGACTGCCAGGACGCGTGATGCGGAAGACGAAGATCGAGCTTGGTCGAAGGCTTCGAACCGCCGGTCTCACCGCGGCGCTCGAGGGAATCGAGCGGGCGTTCCCCGAGGCGGTCGCCAGCCGCCTCGACGGGCTGCGGCTCGACGCGGCCGACTTCTGGCTGCTCATTCGGGCGAGCAACACCGAGCCGATCCTGCGGATCGTGGCCGAAGCAGAGCGGGCCGACGTGGCCGATGCGGCAATCGCCCGGGCCCGTGAAGCCTTGGGCGAATTGTTGGCGGACGACTGAGCCGGTCGTCGGGGGCGGTCAGTCGAAGATTTCTTCCACGAGCGGGCCGGATCCGTCGCCCGCCGCGGCATCCCGTTCGGCCTGCCCGTCACGCTGGTCGAAAACGTCGTCCGCTTCGGCGGCCCGCATTTCCGCCTGGCCCTCGACCTGGTCGATGGTGTCGTCGGTGACCGCCGCGGCATTGACCTCGTCGCGGCCGTCCCGCTGGTCGCCCACGCTGTCGCTGCCGGGGGCGGAGGCCACACCGAAGGGATCGCCGCCGAAGAGATCCTGGCCCTCGTTCTCCGGCGCGGCCGGTGGCTCCGGCTCCGGCTCGGGCATCGTGGCTGGTGGCTGGCGCTTGCCGCCTGCTGCCGGCTCGTCGGCGAAGGGATCACCCGGGTCGGCCGGCATCGCCGGCTCGTCGGCGGTCTCGCCAAAGAGGTCGTCGGGAACCGCGTCGTCGCCGCCGCCTGGTGACGGTGTCGGCGTCGACGGCGAGGGGAGCCGTTCCCGGGGGGTGCCCTCCGGCCGTCGCTCACGGAGGGTCTCGCTGCCGAGTTGCTGCTGGCCGACGTAGCGATTGCGGATCTGTTCGCGGTTCCTCTCCAGGGTGGCGACCCGGGCCTCGCTGCGATACCGCTCGAGCAGCAGTCGCTCGCTGCCTTGCACCCGCTGGAGCGACCGTGAGGTCAGGGCGATGGCGGTCGTCGTCGCCTCCAGCCGGGCTCCCTCCGCCATGTCGGCCCGGGCCTCGTCGTCGCGGCCGAGCTGCATCATGGCCAGCCCGCGGAAGTAATAGGCCCGTGGATCGATCCCGCCGGCGGCGATCACCGCATCCATCTGCCGCCGGCAGGATTCGTAGTCACCGCGATGGTAGTCATGGATCGCGCCGCCGAGCATGGTCATCACCGCCGGGTCAAATGCATGCAGCGGCGAAACCGTCGCTCCGCCCAGGACAACCGCGGCGAGCAGCATCGCGGCGAATGATCGATGAAAAGCAGGCATGGCTGACCCCACAGAAACGTTCCTGGATGCCGTAGATGACGACCCTCATTTATACGTTCGGCCGGCGGAGGCCACCACGATCACAGGGACTGCGATTCTCGGCGGCTTCGGTCTCATGCACGATTGATCGCGGTGCAAACTGCGGCATCCTGGCAGACTCTGCGGGGCTCAGTCGCCTGCGGGCGGTCGAGCCGTCGCCAGCCAGCGGGCTTCGGCGTGGCGGCGGAAGACCCCCTCGTCGAGGAGCACGCCTGACCGCACCAGCTGCATTGCCACCGGCTCTGCCGGCCAGCCGGTGACCGCGAGGATCCTGTCGAAGTTCGCCGGGGGACAGCTGCCCTGCAGCTGAAGCCACTGCAGCCGGCCTCCGAGTTCCGCGGCCACGCCGTCGACCTGCCAGCGTTGCGGCCCCTCCCCACCGGTCCAGACAAACGACCCGTCAGGCTCCATGAAGAGCCGCTCGATCACCGAGATCGCCCGGTAGAACTCCTCGAAGGGAGTGCGAAACGGCGTGGTGGATGCCGCATCGCCGGCGGCGAGGGTGAACCAGCGGCCCCAGGCATCCTCGAGCGGTTCGCCGGCCGTGGCCCGCGGGCGAGGATGAATCACGATCTCAAAGGCGTAGCCGCCGGCGGTGGTCGACTCCTCGATCCAAGAGGCATAGGCCTCGCTCGCGAAGACCTCGGCGGCAAGCAGTTCCGGGGTCTCGTAGGGGTGGTGGGCGAGCATTGTCGCGATGCACTCACGCATCCTCTGAAGCGAGGTCTTGACGGTGCAGCGGACCTCGCCTGCCGATTCCACGCCGCCCTGCCAGCGGTAGCGGCTGTCGATCCCCGAATCGAGCTGCACGCAGGCGGCCAGCCTCATCTCGAGAAGCAGGTCGGCCAGCTGCCGCGCCGATTCGGTCGTGCCGAAGGTCGTGCGAATCTCCGCGACCCGCCGCAGGACACAGCCGGGTTCAGCGGACGCTGGCGGCGGATTGAAAGTCGGCATCGGGCTCTCCCATGGAGTCGATCGAGGTTGAGCCTAGCAAGTCTGCCGCCGCAGGATGCGGCGACCGGCTTCGCCGAGCTCAGGCCGCCCTTGCCGCATCGATCACCTGCGGCCCGTCGAGATGACGGCAGGCGGTGGCGGCGGCCGGTGTCAGGCCGTCGGTGAGCATGCCTCCGCGGCCATACTCCCCCGCTTCGAAGATCACCGCGACCGGCAAGGGAGACTCTCGCACGGGCGTTGCACAGCCCGCGGGCGATCGCACCACCGCCACATCGACACCGCTGGCCAGCCTTCGTTCGATCGCCAGCGGTGGGCCTGCGCGGCCGAGTCCGACGAAAGTCTCTGATTCTCCGGCCGCCGGCAGATGGCCGAGCACGAGTCGACAGTGGTCGGCAAGCGGCTTGGGAGTGACCGCCGCCAGGCTCACCAGCGGGTCCGGCGGTGGTGCCGCGGCCCTCGCTCCACCCGGACCGGCCCGCGTCAAGAAATCAGCGACTGCCTCGCCAGGGTGCCCGCCCTCCGAGAGCAGCCCGCTGCTGCGGAGGCCTCGGTGCCAGTGGTCGATCGCCTCCCGCCAGCGGTCGGCGGCCAGCCTGCAGGACCGGCTGTGCGGGCCCGTCGAGTTGGTCCACGCCTTCGCGACCGCCGGCAGATCGAGCACGCTACAGCCGGCCAGTTCACGCCCCAGCCGCCGCGCGGGAATGCCCGCAATCGGCCGATCGATCAGTCCCCGCACGAGTCGGCCCACCAGGTCGACCGCGATGCTCCCGGCAAGCGTCGCCACCCGCGGACCCTCGCCGCCGGCCCAGGCCGCCGGGTCGTATTCGTGCCCATGACGAACCAGCAGCCGACCGGTTCCCCAAGGGACCTCGAGCGCTGGACGAACCAGCGGGGCGGAGGATCCCTCCTGCCAGATCGCGGCAGCGTGCAGCCGGTCGTCGCGGTCACCCGGCAGCACCACCAGTTCCACCGGCACCCGGTGTCGCCCGCCCGCCCGGCCCCTGCCCGTCGCAGCAGGCACCACCAGACCGTGGCGGGCGAGGCGGCGAATGGCGGCCACACCCCGGCCGCAGCGGCGGATCGCGTCGTTGGTAATCGATTCCCAGGCGGCCTGGGCCGAGCCACCGTCGTGCCAGGGCTTGGTCTCGCCGAGCCAGCGGACGCTTGCGAGGCCGTCGAGGCTGTCGCCGGCGAAGACCAGCAGAATCCGCTCGAGCGGCGAATAGCTGCCATCGCGACGGCAGCCACCACTCGTCGCCGCGGCCCGCACAAACCGCAGCCAGCGGGCCGTCTGCCGGGGTGATGGGGGCTCGGAAAGGCTGCCATCGGCAAGCAACCAGTTCGACGTGCAGACCAGCATCGACGCCCCCACGGTGAGCCCCCAGTTCTCCTACCGAGGATTCGTCAGGTGGGACCTTGCCTGAGTCAGCTGCAAAGGGGGCGTCGGCAGAGTCGGCCTGACCGGCAGGGTCGGCCGGCTGCTTTCCCCAAAGGCATTCCCGGCGTTTGCCTGTCCCGCCGCCGATCGCCGCATCCTGCAGCGGCAGCCCTGTTCGGCAGTCTGTCAGGGGGAGAGCGCCGTCGTCTCGCAGCCGGCCTCGAGCGTGCCGTTGATCGTGTCGCCGGCGAGCACCGCCTCGCTCCGCCAAGCTCCGGCGGCCGGTATCCGGAAGGCCAGTTCGAGCGTCATGCTCCCGCCGCTCTCCAGCGAGTCCAGGCCGTCGAAGGTCACCGTGCGTCCGTCGATCCGCACCCGGGAGGGAACTGGATCTCCGACGAGCTGAGCCTGCTCGGGAATCGTGACCATCACCCTCAAAGGGCCTGAGGCCTCGGCCCCGCCATTGGTGATCGTGCAGACGACTGTCGTGGTGCCGCCCACGCGAATTGGATCGTCACAATCGGCCAACGAGAGACGCAGGCCGGCCTCGGAGGGCGTTCGCAGCCGTGGCCGCGGCGACTCCACGAGCACGCAGGCTTCGTCAGCCACGAGAACACCCCCCGCCACGCCGGAGAGCACCCCGCGGACACACCGGCGGGACACGCTTTCACGGAATCCGACCGAAGCATTGCCGGCCTCAATCACTCGTAGATTGATCTGCCGACGGGCCTTGCCGCCGGGTTCGATCGCCGGAAGCTGCCAGGAGACGCTCCGCTCGCCAAGCTTGTAGCCGTCGGACGCCTCGGCCGCGGCCAGGCCGTTGTCCCACGCGAGTTCGAGCATGCCGGAGGTGGAGGCGACGCTGCCAATGTTCCGCACCGTGGCCACATATTCGGCGACTTCACCGACCTGCCGCCGGGTGGGGCCGGAGATCTCCATCTCCAGCGAGGGGGTCGCCGGGGGGTCGGTGGCCGCTGAGAATCGTGAGCCTCCCTCCGGGCCGCTCGGTGTCGCCAGCGGTTGGGCAGGCTGCAAGAGATCGGGCGCCGCTGCCGGCGGGGGTGTTGTCGGGGCTGCCACGGGAGGCGTGGTGACGGCGGGAGGCGTGGTGACGGCCGGAGGCGTGGTGGGCGGGGCCGCGGCTGCCCGGGGCGTGGCTGCCGCCTCGGCCTGCACCTCGACGCAGGCGGTTGCTCCGCCCACGAAGGTGTGGGAGGGATCGAGAATCTCGACCCGATGGCACTGCCGGCCCGCTGCGGCGGCGGTAAATTCCAGCGTCAGCCGCCGCGAGGTGCCGGCGGCGAGTTCGACGGTGCCCTTCTGCTCGATGGGGCTCTTGGAGGCCTCGTGTGTGAGTCCCTCGTCGAAGTAGTCGATGATCCGCAGCTGCGAGAGCGGCTTGCCGGTGCGGTTGACCAGTTCGACCTCGAAGCTCAGCCGTTCGCCGACGGTCGCGGAGAGCGGGCCTGTGATCAGCACGCCCACCTGGTCCTCAGCCGTTGCCGCCGCGGCGGCAGCGGCGACCACCGCGAGGCAGCAGGCCATGGCGAGCGGGGGTTTTGAGGCGAACGGGGCGAATGGCATGACGGTCTCCCTCGCGGATGGTCTCCAGGGGCATCGGGCGTCGCTGGATTGGCCCAAGAATGGTACCAAGCCGGACGAGCAGGCCGAAAGTCGGCTCCAGCCGGAGCGAGAGGGGCTTTCTGCGACAGCCCGCCGATGCAGCCCGCCCGGAATCAGTCGGTCATCCGGTGCCGCACGATGTCGCCCTCGACCATGTAGATCACGTCTTCGGCGACGTTGGTCGCCATGTCCGCGAGCCGCTCGATGTGCTTCGAGACCGAATTGATCCGTAGCAGGCTCTCGACATTCTCAGGCCCGGCCTGAATTCCGCGGAGCACTCGCTGGCGAATCTTCTGCCTCGCCTCGTCAACCGCATCGTCCTCCTCGCGAACCTGTCGGGCGAGCACCGGGTCGGCGTTGATCACCGCGTCGAGGCACTGCTTGACCATCTCCTGGGCCTGCATCGCCATGGTGCGGATCTCCGGGGGCAGTTCGATCTGTTCTACTTTGGCCAGCTGCGAGACCCGCTTGGCGATGTTCTTGGCAAGATCACCCATCCGCTCGAGGTCGTTGTTGATCTTGAGGGCCGCCACCACGAACCGCAGGTCGGCTGCCACCGGCTGGTAGAGGGCCAGAATCTTGAGGCATTCCTCCTCCACCTCGACCTCCATCCGGTCGATCTCGTCGTCGGAGGCCATCACACGCTGGGCCAGCGGAATATCGCGATTGATCAGGGCCGTGATCGCCTTGGAGATCGCCTCCTCCACGAGGGTGCCCACGTGGAGGATCTTCTCCTTGAGGTGCTCGATCTGACGCTGGATGTGGCGTGTCATCGGTTCCCCTTTCCCAGCGGCGGCCCTGGGCTCAGCCGAAACGTCCGGTCACGTAGGCTTCGGTTTCACGGAGGATCGGCTTGGTGAAGATCTCGGTTGTCGGCCCATACTCGATCAGGCGTCCGAGATACATGAAGGCGGTGTAGTCGCTGGTGCGGCTGGCCTGCTGCATGTTGTGGGTCACAATCAGCACCGAATAGCGGCCACGGAGTTCTTGAATCAGGTCCTCGACCTTCCCGGTGGCGATCGGGTCAAGCGCGCTGCAAGGCTCGTCGAGCAGCAGCACCTCCGGCTCCGCTGCGATGGCGCGGGCGATGCAGAGCCGCTGCTGCTGGCCGCCCGAGAGGCCCAGGGCGCTGTCGGCGAGTCGGTCCTTGACCTCGTCCCAGAGGGCCGCCCCTCGCAGGCTCCGCTCGCAGACCTCGTCGAGCACACCGCGGTTGCTCTCACCGTCGATCCGCAGCGCGTAGACGACGTTCTCGTAGATGCTCATTGGAAATGGATTCGGCTTCTGGAAGACCATTCCCATCCGCTTGCGGAGTTCGATCACATCGGTGCCGCGATCGTAGATCGGGTCGCCGTTGAGCAGCATGTCGCCCGAAATTCGCACGCTCTGTACCAGGTCGTTGAGCCGATTCACGCTCCTCAGAAGCGTCGACTTGCCGCAGCCGCTCGGCCCGACGAGGGCCGTGACCTTGCTGTGCGGGATCGGCATCGTGATCCCGTGAAGAGCCTGTTTGGAGCCGTACCAAAGGCTGAAGTTGCGGATTTCGAGCACGGCCTGCTCGCCGGCAACCTTGTCGTGGAGTTCCGAGGGCACCTCGAGCCCGGCGGCCACCGCCACCAGCCGATCGTCGGGAGCTCGATTTGAATCCGCGGCCGGATCCCCACCGGGGGCGGTATCTGGGGCGAATGCATGCATGGGCGGATTCGGGGAGGGAGTGTGCGGCGGTCCCCGCGGAGCATACCTCAAAACTGCTGGGTCTCGAAGCGTCGCCGCAGGCGGCCACGAATCCAGATCGCCAGCAGATTCAAAGCCGCGATGATCAGCACCAGCAGAAAGGTGATCGTGAAGACCATCGGCTGGGCGGCCTGGCTGTTGGGGCTTTGGAAGCCGACGTCGTAGATCAGGTAGGCCAGATGCATGAATTCCCGCTCCGGATGGACATAGGGAAAGACGCTGTCGATCGGTAGATCGACGGCAAGTTTCTTGACCCCCACGAGCATCAGCGGGGCCACCTCGCCGGCCCCCCGGGCCATCGCCAGGATCAGCCCGGTCATGATTCCCGGCAGGGCTCGGGGCAGGACGATCCGGCGGATCGTCTGCCACTTGCCGGCTCCGCAGGCGTAGGAGCCCTCCCGCATCGAGTTGGGCACCGAGGCAAGCGCCTCCTCGGTGGCCACGATCACCACCGGCAGGGTCAGCAGGGCCAGGGTCAGCGAGGCCCACAAAAGCCCCCCGGTTCCGAAGACCGGTTGGTTGTCGGCCACCAGGCTGGCCTCGAAGAACAGTTCGTCGATTCCGGCCCCGACGACGTAGCAGAAGAAGCCCAGCCCGAAGGCTCCGTAGACGATGCTCGGCACGCCGGCGAGGTTGTTGATCGCAATGCGGATCGCGGAGGTCACCGGGCCGGCCGCCGCATACTCCCGCAGATAGAGGGCCGCCAGCACGCCGAAGGGTGCCACGAAGACCGCCATGATCAGGGTCATCGCTACCGTCCCCCAGATCGCCGGGAACACGCCGCCGGCGCTGTTGGCCTGCCGCGGATCGTCGGAGAGAAACTCCCACCAGCGTTCGCCGTAAACCGCCAGCCGGCCGAAGATGGAAAGCCGATTGGGCTGCCAGCCGCGAACGATCTCCGCCAACGGCATGTTCAGCTTCTGCCCGTCGACCGATTCCAGCTCCAGCTCGTAGCGGTCGTTCTCCTCCCGCAGGCGTCCGGTCGCCTCGTCGAGCTGCCGGGATTCCTCGGCGGCCCGTTGCTGCACCTCCCGCTCGCGTCGTGCCGCCGCGGTGCGGGCGTCGCTTTCGCTGCCGTGGTCGAGTTCGGCCTGCACCACCGCCAGCCTCGCCTCCCGCAGGTCGCGGAGGATTCGCCCCCGCTCGTGCTTGTCGATACCGCGTGCCTTGCGGAAGCGGCGACGGACGTCGGGATGAATCTCCTCGAACTCGCGCCAGGCCGCCTGGGGCCCTTCCGCGACCAGCCGGCCGTCCTCGTAGAAGGCCACGGGGTAGCCGTGGAAGCGTCCGGCCTCGAGCCGCTCAACCGCGGTGGCCCACGGCGGTCGGTCGGTCTTTGCGATTCCCCGGTCGTTCACCCATTCAAAGTGCTTTCCGGTGATGCCGAAGTTGGCGACCCGCACGAGGGTGCGGCCGCCGTCGGCGGTCTCGTGGCCCGCCGCCTCGCCGAGCAGCAGGCGACCGTCGTCGAGTTCGAATCGTTCCAGCGGCACCGGCCAGAAGGTGGCCAGCCCCCGCGCCGCGATCAGCCCCAGCAGCCCCGTGATCATCAGCAGGGCGACCGCCAGCGATCCGGAGGTCAGCCAGATCCAAGGCTCACCGTGGGCCACGAGATTGGAGTAGCCGCTGCGGATTCGCCGGGGACGAGCAGGGGCGGCTGCGGGTGCCGGGCTATTCCCGGCAGGTGTGGTCTCAGAGCTCATGCGAACGCCTCCGCACCCTCTGCCGCACCAGTTCGGCGACCGTGTTGACCAGGAATGTCATCGCAAAGAGCGTGAGGGCCGCGAGAAACAGCACGCGGTAGTGGGTGCTGCCGCGGGCCGCCTCGGGAAGTTCGGTCGCCAAAGCCGCGGAGAGCGTCTGGAAGCCATTGAAGATGTTCCACTTCAGGAGGGGCGTGTTGCCTGCCGCCATGAGCACGATCATCGTTTCACCGACGGCCCGCCCCAGGCCGATCATCGCGGCGCTGAAAAGTCCGCTTGCCGCCGCCGGCACGATCACCCGCACCGCCGTCTGCCAGGGCGTGGCCCCGGCTCCCAGCGAGGCGCTGCGGAGATGCTCCGGAACGCTCGAGAGGGCGTCGTCGGCGATCGTGAAGATCAGCGGGATGATCGCGAAGCTCATCCCGAAGGCCACGATCATCGCGTTGCGTTGCACGTAGGTGCCGAAGAGTCCGCCGCGGGTGTCGAACCGCAGGGCGTCGAGCAGCATCGCGGCGGCCACAGCCAGGGCCAGCGTGGCGGCCACACCCACGAGGAACGACGCGGTCGAAACCATCGCGGCCTGACGCGGGCTCCATCCCGCCGCCCGTCGCCGGAGAAAGGGGGCCACGATCCGCCGCGAGAGCACCGCCGCGGCCACGCCACAAGGGGGCAGCAGGGCGAACACCCAGCCGCCCAGCCCGCTCCCGCCGTGGCCGTCAAGCCAGGCACAAAAGTCGCCATCGAAGAGAATCGTCTCGACGACCGGGCCGGCCAGCCAGGCCGCGGCCATGCCCGCGGGAATCACCACCAACAGCACCGCGGCCACCCGCCAGCCATCGCGGCGGTTGCGGGAGGCGGCCGGCAGGAACTGCCAGACATGGGCCGCGGCCACCAGCGCCAGCGGCACGGTGAAGAAGCAGCAGACAACTTCGACCACCGAGCCCTCGATGATCGGCGCGAAGACCAGGCCCGCCACGAACCCCAGCACCACGCTCGGCAGGCTGGCCATCGTCTCGATCGCCGGCTTGATTCTCGCCTTCCAGGCCGGGTGCATGAACTGGCTGGAGTAGATCGCGGCGAGAATCGCGATCGGGACCGCGAAGAGCATCGAGTAGACCGTGGCCTTGATCGTGCCGAAAACCAGCGGCACGAGCCCATACTTCGGTTCGAACGACTCGTGCCCGGTCGTCGCCCAGGCATGGGTCGGTCCCGGGTAGTTCTCGTACCAGACCTCGCCGAAGAGGGCGGCCGGCGAGACCTCCGGGTATCCCGGATCGAATGCCCAGGCGGCGGCGGCATCGGTGTCGGCTGCCAGCAGACGCCGCTCGGTGGCCGCGATCGCGAGCTGTCGGGCCGGGCCGGGCAGCGTGCGGTCGCTCGCCGACTGCAGCACCAGCAGGCTGCGGCCTGTCGTCGAGTGGAGCAGGCGGAGCCCGCCGGCCGCATCGCCGGCGGCAAGCAGCCGCGACCGGGGCGATGCGGCGAGTGCCGTGATCGCCGCGGCGGGCCGCGGGGGCGGAAACTGCCGGGGCTCGCTGAGCCGTAGCCCGTCGGCCGCGGCGTCGTCGGATCGCACCAAAAACCAGATCCCCACGCTCCCATCCTCGCGTCCCACGGCCAGCGAGTTGCCGCCGTAGAGCCGGGCCACAGCCGTCACTCGACTGCCGGCGGTGAGATCCGCCTCTTCCATGAATTGTGGGTCGTCCAGGTCCCGCAGCGAGTAGCGTCGGGCCGATCCGTCGGCACCGATCACGTAGACCTGATCGCCGAGTTCGGAAACCCGTACGAACCGCGGCGGAGCCTTCGATCCGCCGGCGGAATCCTCGGCGGGCAGGTCAACGCTCTGAGAGCTGCTGATCATCTCGTCGGTGAGCAGGTTTCGCCGTCGCGAGATCAGCTCCACCCGCACGCTGCCATCCTCGCGAAGCACCGCGAAGAGCGGACCGGAGGGAAGCTGCGTGCCGTCGACGTCGACCACGGCCGCCTTACCCTCCGCATCGCGAGCGGGGGGCTCGCAGCAAAAGGCGAGCCTCGCGTATCGTCCGCCGGGGCGGCGGAGGATCACGCCCAGCTCATCGGCCACCGCCCCGCCCGCCTCGAGCGGCCCCGTTCCTGGCGGCAGATCGGCCTCTGCGAGGAACGTCGCCTCCAGACCGACTCGTGCGATGCCGCAGCTGCCGTCCGCGAAGCCCACGACGGCATCGAGCCGGTCGGCCAGCGGCCGCATTGCCACCACGCCCTCGAGCCCGGTCGTCTCCGCGTCGAGTTCGGCCAGGAGCGATCCGCTGGCCAGGGAGACGATCCGCACACCGCCTCCACGCTCGAGCAGCCAGCCGACGGCGCCGGAGTCGTCGCAGCCGATCGCGACGATCGCGTCAGCCGCCTCGGCCGCGTCAGCCGCCGGGGCGATTGCGACCGAGGCGTCGAGCCGCGCCGGACGGAACAGCGGGAATGTCATCGCCAGCAGGAAGAAGAGCACCAGGAGCACCGCCACGATCGTGCCGATCCCCCCGGCGGTGATCACGACCCTGGCCACGGCGTCAGCCGCCCGAACCCAGGGATGGGTCGTGCGACGCCTGCTTCGTCCGGTGAAAGTGGGGGCGGGATGCACGAATCGGCTACTTCACGCCGGCACCGACGCTGTCGAGTCCACGGGCGGCAATGGCTTTCGTGACCGGTAGGTAACCGTCTTTGGAGACGTCCTGCTGGCCGTCACGACTGAGCACATACCGCAGAAACTCCCGTCGCAAGGGATCGAGCGAACTGTCGGGCCGGTAGTTCACGCTCAAGTAAAGGAATCTCGCCAGCGGATACTCACCTGAGTAGGCCCGTTCGGCGTCGGCCGGCACCGCGGGCCCGCCGGTGCGTTCCGCCAGCGGCACCACCCGCACGTCAGCCGTGCGGTAGCCGATCCCGCTGTAACCGATCGCGTAGCGATCGTTGGCGATCGCCTGCACCACCGATGAGCTGCCGGGCTGTTCCTTGACGGTCGATTTGAAGTCGCCTTTGAACAAGGCGTGTTCCTTGAAATAGCTGTAGGTGCCGCTCGCGGAGTTGCGACCGTAGAGGCTGATCGGGTGATCTTTCCACTCGCCCTCGAGGCCGAGGTCGCCCCAGGTGCGGATCTCCCGCGGAAGCCCGCCGTTGCGGTTCTCCGAAAAGATCGCGTCCACCTGCTGGAGGCTGAGACGCTCGAGCGGATTGTCTTTGTGCACGAAGACCGCCAGCATGTCGATCGCCACCGGCACGACGCTGGGCGGATACCCGTGGCGGGAGCGAAACTCATCGATCTCCGACGGCTTCCAGGGCCGGCTCATCGGGCCGAAGGTGCTCGTGCCCTCGGTGAGCGCCGGCGGGCCGGAGGCCGATCCCTTGCCCTCGACCGCCTCGCGAACGCTCGGATAAATACGCTTGAAGCCCTCGGCCCAGAGGGCCACAAGGTTGTTCATGGTGTCGCTGCCGACACATTTCAGGGCCCCAGAGACCTCCCCCTCGGCCCGCTCGTAGGCGGGCAGGCCGGGGTCGACCGCCGGGGGAGCCGCGGCGGCACCGAGCAGACTCCATGCGGCCACCGTCGCGATCCCGCCGGCCGACACACGCCTTGTCAATCTCACCCGGGCCACCTCAGCCTTTCTGCGGCTCCTGCGTCCGCTGGTCATCACACGGTCGACGCCACTGCGACGGTCGCGATCCAACGACAATCTGCCCGCCCGTCGGGCCGAGGGCAACCGCCCACCCCCGGTGGCGGGGCCACAGAGGAATGTGAGGAAATTGTGAGCAGGCCGCGGGTCATCACGGTCGAGCCAGTGGCTCGTCGTCGATGTCGGGCGCAAAACCCCGCCGCATCGTGTTTTCAGTCACGGTCCGCGGCACCACGAACTGCAGCAGGTAGTCGGGGCCGCCGGCCTTGCTGCCGATCCCGGAGAGTCGGTAGCCGCCGAAGGGCTGGCGGTTCACGAGGGCTCCGGTCGTGCCCCGGTTGAGATAGACGTTGCCCGCCTCCAGCGTGGCGGCAGCCTCCTCGAGACGGCGGGGGGATCGCGAGAAGATGCCGGCGGTCAGTGCGTAGGGGGTGCCGTTGGCCAGCCGCACCGCGCTCTCGAAGCTTTCGGCCCGGAAGATCGCGAGGATTGGACCGAAGATCTCCTCCTGGCCGAGCGGGCCTTCCGGGTCGACGTCGGCGAAGACATGCGGCCCGACATACCAGCCGCGATCGGCCAGCGGACCGGGATCGACGCCCGCCACCACCCGACCCTCGCGGCGGCCGATCTCGACATACCTCGCCACGCGGTCGCGGGCCTCCTCGTCGACCAACGGTCCGATTCGCGAGCCCGGGTCGCGTGCCGGGCCGATCCGGAGGCTCTCCACCGCCCCACGCAGCCGCGCCAGCAGCGGGTCATGCACGCCGCCGACCGCGATCACTCGCGAGGCCGCAGAGCACTTCTGCCCCTGGAAGCCAAAACTGCTTGCCACGATTCCCAGCACCGCCTCGTCGAGATCGGCATCATCGTCGACGATGATCGCGTTCTTGCCCCCCATCTCCGCGATGACCCTCGTCACGGCCCGTCCATGGGCGGCCGAGGCCTCGGCCGCCTGGGTGTTGATCGCCAGCCCGACCTCACGCGAGCCCGTAAAGGCCACGATCGCCGTGGCCGGATCGGTGACCAGCGGAGGACCGATCTCCTCGCCGCGGCCCGGCAGGAAATGCACCGCCGAGGCGGGCACGCCCGCTTCGAGCAGAATCTCGTACAGGGCCAGGCCGATCCGCGAGGACTGCTCGGCCGGCTTCATGACCACCGTGTTGCCCGTCACCAAGGCTGCAGTGGACATCCCGGTGAGGATCGCCAGCGGAAAGTTCCACGGTGCGATCACCACGGCCACCCCGCGGGGCCGGAAGCCTGTCGCGTTGTGTTCGCCGGGAACGTCGACGATCCGCGGGGCCGACATCCGCTCCGCCACGTCGGCGTAGTAGTCGCAGAAGTCGATCGCCTCGGCGACGTCGGCGTCGGCCTCCCTCCAGCCCTTGCCGACCTCGAGCACCTGCAAGGCGGCCAGCAGCCACCGCCGCTGCCGCATGATCGAGGCGGCACGACGGATCGCCGCCGTTCTCGCGTCAGCCGGCAGGTCGGCCCAGCCCGTCCGCCCCGCGTCGGCCGCGAGGCAGGCCCGCCGGGCCTGGTCGGGGGTGGCCGCGGCCACGCGGGCCACCAGCTGCGAGGTCTGCGAGGGGTCGCGTCGCTCGAAGAATCCGCCGCCCGGCTCGCGGCGTCCGTCGATGATGACTGGCACGGTCGGGCCGTCGCCGCCACGAAGTTCGTCGGTGAGGAGGGCGGCAGCCTCGTCGATCGCCGCCGTCATCGCCCGGCGGTTTTCCGCCAGCGTGAAGTCGGCATGGGGCTCGTTCGCGAAGCCACCCGGCGGGGCGGCTGCCGGCTGCGGGGCGGGATCCTCCGCCGGACGCGGCGGAGCGAACAGCGACTCCGGATCGGCATGCTGCACGAGGCCCGCCCGCAGAAACGACTCATTGGACGAGTTCTCCAGCAGGCGGCGAACGAGGTAGGCCATGCCCGGCACGAGCTGGCCGTAGGGCATGTAGACACGCAGCCGCCAGTCGTCACCGGTGACGGCAGTTTTTTCGGAATCGCCCATGCCGTAGAGCATCTGGATCTCGAGCGTGCGGCGGTCGATCCCGAGATGCCCCACCAGCGCCATCGCATGGGCCAGCGAGCGAAGGTTGTGGCTGCCGATCGCCGGACGCAGCAGGTCGGCATGTTCGATCGTGAAGCGGGTGCAGGCTTCGTAGCAGGCATCGGTCTCCTGTTTCTCCTGCCAGACCGGCACCGGCCATCCAGCGGCGCGGGCGTGAATTGTCTCGTAGTCCCAGTAGGCCCCCTTCACCAGCCGCACCCAGATCGGCGTGCCCCGTCCGCGGGCCCATTCGGCGAGCCCGGCGAGGTCGGCTGCCGCGTCGCGGAGGTAGCACTGCACCACCACGCCCACGTGCGGCCAGTCGCGAAACTCCTCCTCCATCGCGATCGTCTTGAAGATCGTCATCGCGAGGTCTTTGGTGGCCCGGCTTTCCATGTCGATGTGGACCTGACAGCCGTGCTCGCGGGCCAGCCGCCACAGCGGCCGCAGCCGGGAGAGCACCCGCTGCTGTGTGCCCTCCGGATCGATCGCGTCGAACTGGCTGTCGAGCGCCGAGAGCTTGATCGAGACATTCACCCGCGGAAGCAGACCGTCGGGACCCTCGTCGATGAGCGGGTCAGCGGGCCACTCCGCGGCGAGCGGCGGAAGCCGGGTGAGCAGGTCGGCATACGATGCCGCGTAGCTGTCGGCTTCGGCATCGCTGGTCACCGCTTCGCCGAGCAGGTCGAGCGAGAAGCCGCGACGGGCCGCCCGCTGCCGCCTGGCGGTGGCCGCGGCTTCTTCGGGAGTGGTGCCCGAGATGAACCGCCTCGCCTGGGCATGGACCGCTGCCCGCACGATCCGCGAAGCAAGTGGCGCGAGAATCCCGCTGCGGGCCGCCCTGATCGCGAAGCCGAGACTGCCCGGCAGACGTTCGGCAAGCTCTTCGTCGAGATACTCGCGGACGTGGCGATCGAGCGAGGCGGCATCGTCGAGCATCGGCATGCAGTCGACGAGCCGGAACAGCCGCACCTTCAGTTCATCGTCGGCGGTGGCGAGTTCGCCAGCCTGCTCGAGCCACCATGTGGGAGAGACCATCGTCGGCTCCGCCGCGGTCGCCCGCGCGAGCAGATCCCGCCCGATCCGCACGGTTTCCCGTTCGATCTCGGTGAGATCGGAGTCGGAGAGCGAAGTCGGCAGGGGATCGGTGGGCATGCCGCAAGTCCTGTGGGCAGAGCCGTTTCGGCCGGCAGAGTACCCCGGGGCGTCTCGCGTTGAATCCTACGCGGGGGCCGGCGAGCCGTGTATGCGGTCGCCCCGGTCATGCTAGACTGCTCGGACGGTTTCGCCGTGCCCTCGCCGGATCTCCCGGCCAACGGCGAACCGAACCACGAGAGCTTTTCAAAGAGCCGTGAGCGAACAGCGGGCTGCATCGCTCGTATCCCGGGAGTCGGGCGACCGCACGGTCCGGCCGCTTGCCGAGGGTCCGCTCGTGCTGCCGGCGCTCCTGCTGTGCGACTTCGGACACCTCGCCGCGGAGGTGGGTCGTCTCGAGGCCGCCTCTGCCCGGGCACTGCACCTCGACGTGATGGACGGCCACTTCGTGCCGCAACTGACCTATGGCCCGGTCGTCGTCGAGGCGGTTCGTCGGGCGACCGACCTGCCGATCGACGTGCACCTCATGATCGAGCAGCCGGAGGCGACGCTGGCCGACTATGTTCGCGGTGGGGCCGACGTGATCACCGTCCACGTTGAGGCCGTCGGCGATCTGTCGCGGGTTGTCGAGGCGATTCATTCCCAGGGTGCCGCGGCCCATCTGGCGATCAGCCCCGGCACGCCCCTGGAGACGATCGAGCCGGCCCTCACGGCCGTCGGCGAGGCCGCCTGTGATGGCGTTTTGGTGATGAGCGTCGAGCCGGGCTTTGGCGGGCAGGCGTTCATACCCGAGGCCCTCGACCGGCTCGCTGCGATCAGGGCCATGACGGCGGGCCGTGGCGGAAAGCGACTGCGGCTGGGCGTCGACGGCGGGATCTCCCTCGAGACGATCGCTGCGGCGTCGGCATCGGCCGACTATTTCGTGGCTGGCAGCGCGGTCATACGGGCGTCCGATTACGCCGAGGCGATTCGCGATCTGGAACACCTTGCCCGCGGGGCTTCGCGGGCATGAGCACACCGCTTTGGCTGCGGTGGCCCCATCCCCACCGAGGAAACGATGACTGAGACACTCGTCCTGATCCGGGCCGGCCAGACCGGCTACGAACGCGAAGGACGTATCCGCGGCACGCTCGAAGTGCCGCTCTGCGAGGAGGGGCTCGCCCAGGCTCAGTCGCGAGCCCGGGCGGTGCAAGCCTGGCGGCCCGAGGCCCTCTATGCGGCGGACGATGCGGCGGCCCGGGAGACCGCGGCTGTCATTGGCCGCTTCGGGCTCTCGCCCCGTGGCCTCACGGGCCTGGTCAACCTCGACCATGGGCTTTGGCAGGGACTGCTCGTCGACGAGATTCGCCGCCGGCAGCCGCGGCTTCACCGTCTGCGTCGCGAGGACCCATGGCAGGTGACACCACCACGGGGTGAACCCTTTGCGGTGGCCTGCGAACGCGTCGAGACGGCAGTCGCCAAGATGCTGCGTCGGCATCCTGGTGGGTCGGTCGGTCTGGTCGTGCCGGAGCCGCTGGAGCGGATCGTGCGTTGGCTGGTTGCCGGCGAGAACGTGGGCGACTTGTGGCGGGAAGGCGACGAGGCCTCTGCGGTGGTGGGGCTCCCGGTTCGGGCCCAGTGGGACCAGCCGGCTCAACGGAGGCCGGCGATTCCCTCGGTGAGCCGTTGAAACCACCCGCGACCCTCCCGCAAGCGGAGGGCCGCCGGCTGGCGCAGCATCCGCCCGGGCCCACAGGCTAGAATCTTGTCGTGGCGTCGCCCCGGAGGACTCGGGGCTTCAATAATCGAGGGAGAGCGAATCGGATGGAGAGCCGACGCCCGACAGCCGTCGCAGAGGGTGATACTCCGCAGGCCAAGGCTGATGACACGCCCGCCACGCGATCGTCGCCGCGGCCCAAGCGCGGCGTGCCCGAGGGCCTGTGGCTGAAGTGCAATGGCTGCCGCAATACGATCTTCCGCAAGGAAGCGGAGGCGATGCTCAACGTCTGCCCGCAGTGCGGGCATCACTGGTATGTCTCGGCCTCCGAACGGATCGGGCAGCTGCTCGATGACGGCACCTTCGAGGAGTGGGACACCGCGATCACGCCCACCGATCCGCTCGGCTTTTGTGATCGCAAGCCCTACGCGGAGCGGCTCGTGGCGGAGCAGCGGCGAACCGGCCTGAGCGATGCGGTGATCACCGGCAGTGGAATGATCCGGGCGAGGCGGGTGGCCTGCGGCGTCACCGACTCGGCCTTTATCATGGGCAGCATGGGAAGCGTGGTCGGCGAGCGGCTGACCCGCCTCGTGGAGCGTGCCACGCAGGAGCGACTGCCGCTGATCGTGGTCAGCGCCTCCGGCGGTGGCGCCCGGATGCACGAGGGGATTCTTTCGCTGATGCAGATGGCGAAGGTTTCGGCCGCGCTGGCACGCTACTCGGAGGCGGGCGGTCTGTTCATATCCGTGCTCACCAACCCGACGATGGGTGGCGTGGCCGCGAGTTTTGCGAGTCTTGGTGATCTGGTGTTCGCCGAGCCGCGGGCTTTGATCGGTTTTGCCGGCCCCCGCACGATCAAGGCGACAATTCGGGTCGAACTGCCGGAGGGCTTCCAGACCAGCGAGTTTCTCCTGGAGCACGGGTTTATCGACCGGATCGTGGCCCGTGAGCATCTCAAGAGCGAGATCGCCCGCGCGATCGACTACTGCTCGAGCGGCTGGGTGTAGCCCGGTTGCGCTGCAACCGGCCCCGGCGGCCTGGACGGCCGCCGCCGCTTTGCGTGGGCACCTTGGCTGCCCCGCGAAGCGGAAAGCCGCCGGGGCCATGGATGGCCCGCCGGCGCACAAAATGGATGGCCCGCCGCCGCACAAACCCGGCGGCCCGGAC
>CAZRKH010000057.1:0-39864 GCA_964600785.1 uncultured Chitinophagaceae bacterium | reverse complement strand
GCGGCGGAAAGCGATAGCATCCCGCATCGACCGCCCCCCGGGGGGGGCGGCGGGGGGCCGCCGTCGCCCGCCGTGCTCGCCACGCTTTGCAGGAGCCCTCAGGATGTCCATTGCCGAGCCGGTGCTGCCGGTGCTGCCCGTCAAGCCGAACCGCGACGATGTGCCCTCCGAACGGGTGCTCTGCGAATTCTGCACCGGGAAGTGCTGCCGCTATTTCGCGCTGCCCACCGACAAGCCGGAGACGCGGGAGGAGTTTGAATTTCTTCGCTGGTTCCTGCTCCACGAGCATGCCACGGCCTTCACCGAAGACGGCAGCTGGTATGTCTGCGTGCACACCGTCTGCAAGCACCTCCAGAGCGACAACCGCTGCGGCATCTACGAGACCCGCCCGCAGATCTGTCGCGACTACACCACGAAGGACTGCGAGTACGAGGACGACTGGGTGTACGACCAGTATTTCGAGACGGCCGAGCAGGTCGAGGAATACATGGAGGCCGTGCTCGGGCCCGGTGGGGAGCAGCTCGGAGACGGCCGTCGCAAGGTCTGCCGCGGCCGGTCGATTCGCAGCCCCAAGCCCGATCCGCTGCGGATTCTCTGAACTCCATGGCCGAATCATCCGCCAAGCGGTCGATCATCGAGCCCCGCACGCTGAAGGGCTTTCGCGACCACCTGCCGGCCGACGCCCTGGCGCGAGAGTGGGTGCTCGACGTGGCCCGACGGGTCTACCGCGGCTACGGCTTCGCCCCGATCGACACGCCGGCGCTGGAGTACCTCGAGGTGCTCACCGGAAAGGGCAGCGAGGAGACCGACAAGCAGCTCTACCGCTTCACCGACCACGGCGGCCGCGAGGTGGGGATGCGGTTCGACCTGACGGTGCCCTTTGCCCGCTTTGCCGCCGCTCACGTCGCCCGGCTGGGGCTGCCGTTCAAGCGGTACCACATGGCGAGCGTCTGGCGGGGTGAAAACACCCAGCGGGGTCGCTACCGCGAGTTCGTGCAGTGCGACTTCGACACGATCGGAACCACCAGCGGCGTAGCCGACCTGGAAACGCTGCTTGTGGTACACGACCTGTTCGTGGCCCTCGGCGTGGAGAGCTTCACGATCCACGTCAACGACCGACGGCTGCTGGCCGGGCTGCTCGACGAGCTCGGCCTGGCGGCCCGGCAGACGGATGTCCTGCGGTCGCTCGACAAACTCGCCAAGGCCGGCCGGGAGGTGGTGGCCGCCGAACTGACCGCTCAGGGGGTGGCGGCCGGTGCGGCTGAGCGACTGCTGGCGATGGCAGCCCTCGAGGGACCGTCCCGCGAACTGCTCGCGGAGGCCGGATCGCTTGCCGGCGGCTCGGCGGTGGCCGCCGAGGGCCTCGGCAGTCTGGCGGCGGTGGTCGAGGGCGTGGAGGCGGCGGGTGTGCCGGCGGGTCGGCTCGTCGTCGATTGTGGCATTGCCCGGGGGCTCGACTACTACACGGGAATCGTGTTCGAGACGCTGCTTGATGAGCTTCCCAGCCTGGGGAGCGTCTGTTCGGGTGGTCGCTACGACAATCTCGCCGGGCTCTACACGCGGCAGTCGTTGCCGGGCGTGGGCGGTTCGCTCGGCCTCGACCGGCTGCTGGCGGGCCTCGAGGAACTCGGCCGGCTGCCCGACCGCGAAACACCGGCTGAGGTGTTTCTTGTTTTTTTTGATGAAAGCAGGCTTGCCGACTACCTGCGGATCGCCGCGGCGATGCGGTCTGCCGGTCTGGCGGTGGAGTTCTATCCGGAGCCGAAGAAGGTGGGAACTCAGCTGAAGCTCGCCTCCAAGCGGGGGCATCCATTGGCGGTGGTGATCGGCCCCGACGAGTTTGCCTCCGGCACCGCCCAGCTCAAGGAAATGGCCAGCGGCACGAGCACGACTCTCGTCTGGCAGGGTGATGCCGACCGGCTGGCTGCGGTCGTGCGGGAGCGAATCACGAAGCTCCCGAGCGTCGAGCGATGAGCCGCTGCCACCTCCATCCCGGGACGATCTACCAAGTCCCGGCCCTCCGCTGACGTGGAGACAAGGCCAACGGCACAGAGGATGGCTGCCCGGTAATGCGTCATGACCCCCCGGGGCCGTCAATGTTTCGGGTGCTTGTGCCTCGACGCTGAACCGGGATTTTTCAGCGAAACCTTTTCCTGCGCTCGCCGTTTGAATGCTGAGAAGACTCTGGAACAAGCCTGCCGTGGAGCAAGCCTGCCGTCGCAGGGCGGGATCGGCGACCCTCGAAAACCTCGGCTTTTTGGGGAACGCTCCACTGACAGGCAGTGAGAACCTGGCGCTGTGCGAGGGCCAATCGATGATTCATCACCGCTTTCTCAGGCTGCTCGTCACCCCGCTCTGGGTGGTTGCGGCGTTGTTGCCGATCGCCACGGCGGTCGCGGCCGACGCCGACGCCACCTGGGAGCAGGATCTCGCCGATGGCCGTCGTCACTGGGCCTTCCAGCGGCCGGTCGCCCCGGTCGTGCCTGTTGTGACCGACGCAGCCTGGCCCCGCACCGACATCGATCGCTTTCTCATGGCGGCGATGGAAGAGGCCGGCGTCCAGCCCGTGGCCGACGCGGATCGCGAGGCTCTGCTCCGTCGGCTGGCGTTCGACCTGGTCGGACTGCCGCCTTCACCCGAGGAGATACGGGCGTTTCTGGCCGACACCGCCCCTGACGCGATCGAGCGGGTGGTGGACCGGCTGCTCGCCTCGCCGCGATTCGGCGAGCGGTGGGCGCGGCACTGGCTCGACATCGCCCGCTACGCCGATTCCGGTGGCAAGGAGACCAACGTGCCTTACCCCCACGCCTGGCGGTATCGCGATTGGGTGATCGACGCCTTCAACGCCGACATGCCCTACGACGAGTTCCTCGAGGCCCAGCTCGCCGGTGACCTGCTCGAGCACTCCGGTCCGGCCGACCAGGCTGGAAAGATCGTCGCCACCGGCTTCCTCGCCCTCGGCCCCAAGTCCCTCAACACCCGAGACCGGCGGCAGTTTCAGATGGACCTCGTGGACGAGCAGATCGACGTCACGTCGCAGGCGATGCTGGGGATGACGCTCGCCTGCGCCCGCTGTCACGACCACAAGTTCGACCCCGTCACGCAGCGGGACTACTACGCTTTGGCGGGCATCTTCATGAGCACAGAGACGCTCTACGGCAAAGGGCCGCAGTTGCGGAATATCAATGCCTCGACGCTGATCGAACTGCCGCCCGAGGCGGGCCTGCCCGCGGCGGTCGCTCCGCTCTCCCGGGCGGAACTGGCCCGGCTCGAGCGGGAGGTGGAGGGGCTCTCCGAAGTCGCCGATGCGATGTCCCGGCAAGCATTGGCCGCCCGCCGCGGCCCGGGAGGGAACAATTCAGCCGCAAAGGAGAGCAGCAATCGCGGATTGTTCGTGCGGGCGCGGGTCGCGCGGGATCGGCTGGCAGGGGCCCGATCCGATCTCGATCAGTTTCACGCCGACGGTACGCCGCGAACGCTCGCCATGGGTGTGCTCGACCGGTCGCAGCCGGTCAACAGCCCACTGCTGGAACGGGGTGAGGTTGACCAGGCGGGTGAGACGGTGCCCCGCGGTCTCGTGGAGGTGCTCTGCGGCCCCGACGAGCCGCGGAAGATCGCCGGCGGCAGCGGAAGGCTCGATCTCGCTGTCTGGATCGCATCCCGTGACAACCCGCTCACCGCCCGCGTGATGGCCAACCGCGTCTGGCTCAAGCTGATGGGGGCCGGGATCGTGACGACGCCCGACAACTTCGGTCTGATGGGGATGAATCCGAGTCATCCCGAACTGCTCGATCATCTCGCCGTCGCCTTCATGGATGACGGCTGGTCGGTCAAACGGCTGATCCGCCGGATCGTGCTCAGCCGCGGCTATCAACTTGCCGCCGTGCACGATGAGGCAAACTTCGCGGTCGACCCCGACAACCGGCTCCGCTGGCGGATGAATCAGCGGCGGCTCGACGCGGAGGTGATCCGCGATGCGATGCTCGCCGTGGCGGGGCGGCTCGATCTCGAGCCGACGCCGGGCTCGCCGGTGGCCCTGCTGCGAGAGGATCGCCGGGGCATGAACAGGATGCTCGGCGAGTTCCGCTCGCGGTCGGACAACTGTCGGTCGATCTACCTGCCGATCGTCCGCGACCAGGTGCCCGACAGCCTGTCTGTTTTCGACTTCCCCGACGCCTCCCTCGTGAACGGCCAGCGGGACGAGTCGAACGTGCCGGCCCAGGCCCTGTTCCTCCTCAACAACGACGAGGTCGTGTCACTGGCCGACTCGTTCGCGGAGCGGGTCGCCCGTCTGCCGGGCTCCCCGCCCGATCGGCTGGCCGCGGCCTTTGCAATGGCGATCGGCCGCCGCCCGAATACCGCAGAGCGGCTGGCGATCAACGGTTTTTGGAACGACTTCTCCAGTCGGCATGCCGGTCGGCTGGCTGCGGCGTCGCCGTCGTCCACCGTCATCCGGGTCGGAGGACCGGCCACGGCTGAGCGGCTCGCCCTCACCGCCTACTGCCAGGCGCTGTTTGCCACCGCAGAGTTTCGTTACCTGAACTGACAGTCGCTCCCGGGAGGTTCGCCATGACCGATCAATCCCACCTCAGCCGTTGCCCGACCCTCGCCTGCGGGTCGCGACGGGCGTTCCTCAGCCACTCCGCCAACGGCTTCGGTCTGCTGGCCCTTTCGGCACTCGCCGGCGAGGCGGCTCAACGGGATGTCCCCGCGGGTCCGCTGGCCCCCCGCGAGCCGCACTTCCAACCGCGGGCCAAGCGGGTGATCTTCCTCTGCATGCAGGGGGGGCCATCGCACGTCGACACCTTCGACTACAAGCCCAAGCTCTTTGCCGACGCCGGCCAGGCCGCCCCGAACGCCGCAGGCCGCCGCGGGCGGGCCGCGCTCCTCGCTCCCCGCTGGAAGTTCAGCAGACGGGGCGAGAGCGGCCTCTGGATGTCGAGCCTGTTCGACGAGGTTGCCAGACATGCCGACAAGCTCTGCGTGATCAATTCGATGGCGACCGATCTGCCGGCTCACCCGCAGGCCTTCGCCCAACTCCACACCGGCAGCACGCAGTTTGTCCGCCCATCGCTCGGCGCCTGGACGCTCTATGGCCTGGGCACCGAGAACCAAAACCTGCCGGGATTCATCGCGATCAACCCGCCGGTCGCCGCCGCCCGCTCCTTTGGCAGCGCCTTCCTTCCGGCCGCCTATCAGGCGACGCGGATCGGAGGCTCTTTGAGGCGGGGCTTCGCTGCCCGCGGAAGCCGCAGCCCCGAGTCCCCCGCGATCGCCGACATCCGCAGCCCGCTGCTCGACCGGGCCGCCCAGCGGAGCCAGGTCGATCTCGTACAGCGGCTCAACCGGTCACGGCTCGAACTCGATGGCGGGTCGAGCCCGGACACCGAGGGTGTCATCGAGTCGTATGAACTGGCCTTCCGGATGCAGGACGAGGTGCCGAAGGTGATGGACATCACCCACGAGACCCAGGCGACGCTCGATCTCTACGGTGTGGGGGGCAACGACACCAACGCCTTTGGCCGGCAGTGCCTGATGGCTCGGCGGCTGGTCGAGGCGGGTGTGCGGTTCGTGCAGGTGACCCATGGCAAATGGGATCACCACTTCAACCTCGGCACGGCGCTTGCCGAGCGGTCCCGCCAGGTGGACCGCCCGATCGCGGGCCTGCTGGCCGACCTGGCCGACCGCGGCCTGCTCGACGAGACGCTCGTGATCTGGGGGGGCGAGTTCGGCCGCACGCCGCACAGCCAGGGCTCTGACGGCCGCGACCACAACAACAAAGGCTTCACGCTCTGGATGGCCGGCGGCGGCGTCAAAGGGGGCATGACCTACGGCGCCACCGACGACTACGGCTACGAGGCCGTCGAAAACCGGATGCACATCCACGACTGGCATGCGACGCTCTTGCACATCATGGGCCTCGATCATGAGCGACTCACCTATCCCTACGCCGGCCGTGATTTCCGGCTCACCGATGTCCATGGCACCGTGGCCCGCGAGATCCTCGCCTGACTTCCCTGTCGACCTTTTTGCTCACCCTCTGGAGACCTGACCATGAACACGCCTCTTCGCCCACTGCTCGTCGTCCTCGTAAGCTGTCTGGCGACGGTCACCCTCGCCGAGCCTCCCGGGGAACGATCGCCAGGGCGATCCCCGGCCGAAATGATCAAGCAGGTCGACAGCGACGGCGACGGCCGAGTGAGCCGTGAGGAGTTCATGAAGGCCCGCACGGCCAAGCTCGAGAAGGCGTTCGAGCGGATCGACACCGACGGCTCCGGCCTGCTTGAACAACAAGAACTCGAGGCGGTGGCTCAACGGCTGCGGGGACTGCTCGGGGGTGGCGGCGGACCTGCCGGCCGCAACCGGCCGCCGCGGCCGGAGGGACCGCCGCGGCAGCGTTCGGAAGAGACGCGGCCGCCGCGACGGGAGGGTGAGCGACCGGAGGCCGGGCCGCTGGCCGCCGGCATTTTCGACCGGCTTGACGGTGATGGTGATGGCCGGCTCTCTCGCGGCGAGTTCGAGGAGGGCATGTCCCGGATGCGGGAGTTCATGCGGCAGCGGGGCGGACCGGGTGGCCGAGGCCTCGGCCGACCCGCGTTCAGGGGCGGCGGCCCGGAGGAGGGCTTCCGCCGGCCACCGCAGCAGGACTGACTTGTTCCACGCCCTGCCGCGACCGCCTCGGGCTCTGGAAAACGGCAGAATACTAAGTGTCTTATTCAATCCTGTAGAGCAAATTTTGTGTTTTTACTGCTGTTTTATCGATTTTTTGCCCGCCACGTATTTCCGAAAGAGCTTGTCGTGAGAACGCCGAATTCAATGGCAGCGACGGCCGGGAGGTCTTGGCGACCTGCCGGCAAGTCATCTGACGATCGGTCAAAATTTTCTTTTGCGGGCAGCAGATTGTCCGCGGCCGATCGAGGAGGGTGCGGTCATGGGATCGCCACGCGAACATGTCGACAAGCTCCACGCCTGCGAGCGACTCGAGCCGCGACTGGCCCTCGCTGCCGCGGCGGAATGGCTCGGGGTCCTCGAGCAGCTCGTCGGCGATGATCTTGCCGTCGTCGAGCATGCCGGCTCCACCGTCGTGGCCTATGCCGACAGGTGGGTGGTGTCAGCCGCCGAAGGCCTCGTTGGCGTCATGCCCCCCGACTGCGGCGAGGGCCGGACGCTCGATGTGCGTTCGCTCGGTGGCGGCCGGCTGGCTTTCCAACGATCCACGGCTGCTGAGCCAGTGGGCTCTCAACAATGTCGGCCAGACGTCGGGCACCCCTGACGCCGACATCGACGCTCCCGAAGCCTGGGAGATCACGAACGGTTCGCACGACGTGGTGGTGGGCGTGGTCGACACCGGGATCGATCTGACCCATCCCGACCTGGCGGTGAACATCTGGCGGAACCCGAATGAGATCCCGGGTAATGGTATCGACGATGACAACAATGGGTTCATTGATGATGTCCACGGCTGGGACTTCGACGACAACGACAACGACCTGGTGCCACGCTTTGCGTCCTGCTGTGAGCTGCCGGCGGTGATCAGCGTGGCCGCCACCGACCACAACGACACGCTCGCCTCTTTCAGCAACTACGGCGGCGTTTCAGTCGATCTCGCGGCACCCGGGGTGATGATCACCTCCACGCTCCCCGGGGGCCGTTACGGCGCGATGTGCGGCACATCGATGGCCGCCCCGCACGTGACCGCCACCGTGGCGCTGTTGCATGCCGCCCGGCCCGGGCTGACACTATCCGAGGTTCGCGAGGCGATCCTCACCACCGTCGATCCCCTGCCGGAACTGACCGGCAGGGTCGCCAGCGGCGGCCGGCTCAACGCCGCGGCGGCCGTGGCGGCGGTGATTCCCCCTCCCGCCGAGGTGAGCCTGCCCTACACCGAAACCTTCGCTCGGGGTGACGAACTGGTCGAAAGCGGTCCCTGGGAGACCCTCTGCCGGCAGTTTTGCATCGCCGCCGGCGAGGCGGTTCCCCGGGGCTACAACCCGTCGCTGATGATCCTCCGTGGCATCACTGCGGCCGACGTGAGCCTCGCGGCGGAAATCGCCCTGCCGGCGATTGCGAGCCACGCCGGACTGGTGGGGCGTCTGACTCCCGACGGTTATTATCTCGGCTCGCTGCTGCGAACCGCTGACGGCGTGACCGGCCAGATCTGGCGAAACCTCGACGGACGCTGGAGCCGGCTGGCCATCGGCGGGGTGGGCCTGCGGGGGCACGACGCCGCGGTGATCCGGCAGTTCACCGCGGGAGCCTTCACCGCCCTTGGCGGGCCGGTGCCCCCGGCCGTGCCCGTGCCGTTTGATCCCTTCGCTGCGAGCCCGACCTCGATTCGGCTGCGGCCCCCGCCGGCGGCCGCAGGCCGGCTCGCTCCTGCCGCCACGGCGACGGCGAGTGGGATCAGCGACAACAGCTTCGCGATTCTCGCCGTCGGCAGCCTCGAGCGGACCGCGACTCCGGTGTGGACCGGGCCGCGGGTGGTCGTGGGCCTGGCCGACTCCGCGGCTTTGGCGGTGTGAGAGCCGCAGTCGCGACCGGGCAGGGGGCCGTCGGCTTTCAGCCGGGGGTGGCCAGCCGCTTCTCGATCGCCGTGATCTCCTCGACCACCGCCGCGGCATCGGCAGGGCGGTTGTCGGGGTCGTGGGCGAGCAGCCGCATCACCAAATCGCAGACATCCTGCGGCAGGTCCGCTGCGACTTCGCAGATCGGCCGCGGGACGCCCCGCGAGATCGCGGCCAGGATCGTAACCATCGACTTGCCCTCGAAGGGCAGCCTGCCGGAGAGCATTTCGTAGAGCATCACGCCGACGCCGAAGAGATCGGCCCGGAAATCGACCGTGGCATCCTCCGCGATTCGCTCCGGCGCCATGTAGGCCGGCGTGCCCACGATCGCGCCGTCGACCGTGAGCCGCAGCGAGGGATCGGCGGCGTCGCGGGCCAGGCCGAAATCGATGATCTTGACCCGCTTTCTCTCCCCCTCGAGCCAGATATTTTCCGGCTTGATGTCGCGGTGGATCAGGCCCGCGGCATGGGCCGCCTGGAGCCCCGAGGCGATCTCTCTGGCAATTCTGAGGACCTCGGCAACCCGCAGCGTTCCGCCCGCCTCGCGGTAGGTGGCGAGCGACTGCCCCGTCAGCCGCTGCATCACGAAAAAGGGCAGGCTGAAGCCGGCGCCCGGCGGGCGGTGCTCGCCAACCTGGTGGATCGTCACGATGTTGTCGTGGTCGACTGCGGCGGTGGCCCGGCTCTCCCGCAGGAACCGCTGCCGGGCCGCCTCGTCGCCGGCCCGGTTGGAGAGCATCATCTTGATCGCAACCTCGCGGCCGAGCTGCTGGTCACGGGCGAGAAAGACCCGGCCCATGCCGCCCTGGCCGAGCAGGCGGATCACCTCGTGGCCCGCGATCACCGACGGCATCGCGTCGGGCCGCGGTGGCTCGCTCCCGGTGTCGACCGGCCCGGCGAGCGTGGGGTGGGTGCTGCCGGCAGGTGGACCACCGTCTCCGACGAGAGGCTCGTCGGAGGAGCGGAGCATGATCGTTTCGGAATGAGGGGAGTGGGTGTCGTGGGTTTCACGCTGGTGGGCGTGGATCACGAACGAGCAGAAGGGATCCCCGCGGAGCATGCAGGAATCCTCCTCGATCTCGAGCTTCTCGCCGTAGTGGTAGGCCAGGCCGTGCATCAGGCCCACCGCCAGCCGGCAGAGCTTCCGCGGGGACGTGTAGACGAGGTGGATCTCGTCGGGGGCCACGCGGACCGTCTGGATCACCGGTGGGGCGGCCTCTGGCGTGGTGGTGCGGATCATCGCATGGATCACCTGTTCGGTGTTCTCGATCAAATCGAGCGTCCGCCAGGACGGCTCGATCACGCCCCGGGCCACCTTCACCAGGTGCGGGGCGATGAATCCCCCAAATCGCTCGGTCAGGTCGGCCAGCGGCGTGCCGGTGACCTCGGCGATCGAGGAGAGCAGGGAGACGGCGTCTTCGTCGGGGTAGGCCTTCGATGGCAGGAAGGTCTTGGAGGCGGTCGTGACCGTGCTGCGAAGCCGGGCCCAGGTCGTGGAACCCCTCGCCACACTTTCGGCAAACTTCTGGATGTAGAAGAAGATGAGCCCGTGCACGACGACTTCCGCAGCGATGCATCGCAAGGGTTGCCAAGCCGCTCGCCGACGGTGGCCTGCCGGGAGCCGCGTAAATACGCGACGAAATCCTACCACCCGTGACGCCAAAACCGAAGATCGTGGCGTATTTCCCCGACGGTTCAGTCGGATTCCCCGGGCCGCTCGGTGGCGGCGGTTTCCTCGACGGACACCGTTGGGCCGCAGGTCCGCGCCCGGTAGAGCACCAGACCGTGGGCCGCATGGTAAAGCCCGCCGCACTCCACCGGCACGTCGGCGGTCTGCTCGAGCAGCGTGACCAGCGCGGCGGCTGCCCGCCGCATCCACGGCTCGGCCAGACGACGCTCATCGAGGGCCATCGCCAAAAACTCGAAGGTGTGGCCGGTGGCGCCGATGCGGGCGAAGACGTCGGGTGAACTGCCGGGCCGCTCGAAGAAGCTCGTGGAGAAACTGCCGTCGGGCTGCTGGAAGCGACGGGCCTTCTCGATGCCTTCTTGGATGCGGGCCTCGGCGGCCGCCCAGCCGCCGGTGAGTTCTTCGGGGTTGAGTCCGGTCGCGGCGAGGTAACGGTTGACGGCCACGGCGAGGCCGTAGAGCCGGTGTGAGCCGCCGCAGGCACTGCCGGCCAGGTCGGCCGCCGCCTCCATCGCCACGAGTCGCTCGAGCGACCACTCCTCACCGTCGCCGGAGGTCCACTCGGCGTCTGTTGGCAGGTAGGTCGCCAGAGCCATCAGCGTCCAGGTGGCCTCCTGGCCGGGCCGCAGGTCGTGTTTCGCCTGCTCGATGAGGTCGCCGACCCTTCGCCGTTCTCCGGCGACCACCAGCGGCGTGTCCGGCGGGAGTCCTTCCAGTGAGCACTGCGAGAGGTAGCCGAGCCACTGGTCGGGGTGTCCCTGGCCGGTCTTGCTGCCGGCTTCGAGCACCGAGATCACGCCGGGGGAGGACGGTCGCAGTGACCAGCCGGTGAGCCGTCCGCCCTCGAGGAGGTAGGCGAGCGCGGGCGTCGTGCCGTCGCCTTGCTGGATCGGGAAGGCTTCGCCGAAGGCGAGGATGCCGTGGACGACCTGCCAGGCGGCGTGGTCGCGAGGATTGAGCCGGCGAGCGTCGCGGGCATGGTCGAGCACAGCATCAATACGGCGGCAGAGCGTGGCCGGATCGACGGTTTCGACCTCGGCGACGGGCGGCGGGGCCGGCCGCGTGCCACAGCCGGCCGTGGCGAAGAGCAGGAAGGCTGCGATCGGAGTCAGCCATCGGGCGGGACTCTCGGCGGATTCTCTTGGAAGTGGGTGAACCACGGTGGTCTCTCGTGCGTATCAAGTGGTTGGGCAGAATCCGCAGCCAAGCGGGCTCGCAAAGCGGGCTCGCAGGCCTTTTTCCGGCCTCCCTGATAGAATGTCTTGCGGATGTGGCGGTGTCCAACCGTGGACCCGGGCTGGATGCCGAAGACGGGCCGTGTACGACCAGTCTGTTTGGAAGGAGTGTGCCGGATGTTTTTCTTCGATCCGATGTATTTCATCTTTATCGGCCCGGCGTTGCTGCTCGCGATGTGGGCCCAGTGGCGGGTCAAATCCGCCTATGCTGCGGCGTCGCGGGAGCCCGCAAGAATCTCGGGCGCCGCCGCGGCCCGCCATATCCTCGACGCCGGCGGGCTCGGCGGGGTGATGATCGAGCAGACCCCCGGCAAACTCAGCGACCACTACGACCCGCAGAGCAAGGTGCTGCGGCTTTCGCCGGAGGTCTACGGCAGTCGCTCGCTGGCTGCGGTCGGGATCGCGGCCCACGAGGCGGGGCATGCCCTGCAAGACGCCCAGGAGTATCCGCTGATGTCGCTCCGCAACGCTGCGGTTGGCGTGGCCAACATCGGCAGTGGCCTGGGCGTGATCCTGCTCTTGGCCGGGATTGGTCTGGCCCTGCAGCCGTTGGCCTGGCTTGGCATCCTGCTCTTTGGCGGGACGGTCTTTTTCCAGATGGTCAACCTGCCGGTCGAGTTCGACGCGAGCAATCGGGCCAAGGCGCTGCTTGTCGAGATGGGGATCGTGCCGGCCGCGGAGATGCCGGCGGTCAATGCCGTACTCAATGCGGCTGCCTGGACCTACGTCGCCGCGACGCTGCAAAGCGTCCTCACGCTGCTTTATTACATGAGCTTCCTCGGCCGCGATTCCGACTGACCGTTTGGGTCAGTGGTGCAGCGAATAGAGAAGGATGTTCAGCGCGATCCGTTCGGCGTCGTCGCGGGAGTAGCCGGTGCATTCCAGCGAGTTTTGCTTCTCCAGGGCGCAGGAGAGGTCGTAGGGCGAAAAGATGACCGCCCAGCGATCACCCAGCCGAATCCCCTCCAGCCGCGGCGGGATTCGCCGCCGCCTCGCCTGCAACTGCCCCTCGCCCCCGGCTGGCTCCCGCAGTTCGACCTCCCGGATGTCGAAGCCGCCGTAGGCCTCGGCCGTGAAGAGCGGGTCGTCGGCGGGAATCTCCTCGAGCCGCTCCGCGGGCAGAATCGTGGCGATCTGCTCACGAAAGCCCGAGGCGAACGCCTTCGCCCCGCAGACACTGTCGGCGACCAGTGTTCCGCCCCGCTCGAGGAACTCGCCAAGCCCCCTGCGGCCGGCATCGCTGAAGGCGAAGCGTTTGCGGCCGTGCATGAACAGCAGATGGTAGCCGTAGATCGCGGGGTCTTCCGGATCGATCATGACCGGTGACTCATCGACGCGGGCCCCGAGTTCTCGGGCCGCTGCTCGCAGGATGTTGGCCAGGGCCGCGGGGGCCGCATCACAGGTACCCCCGTGGCGAAGCTTGCCGATCGCCAGCCGGCCCCGGTCGTGCCCGTCAGCTGCCGGCTCGGCCAACCGCTCGGGGAGACTGAAGAGCTCGTCTTTCCGCTTCAGCTCACGGTTGGTCGCATAGGCGAGCACGTTGGCACCGATCGCGAGGGCCGCATCGACCTCGCGAAGAATCCCTTCGGGCAGATTGTTTCGAGAGGCTCCGCCGAGTTCCCAGAGGCATGAGAGGCTCGGCATCGCGCCGCCGGGGAGGTCGTCGGTGGGCGGCACATAGACCAGGCAGGTGCGGCAGCCGTAGTTGATGCCCAGCAGCGGCCGCTGCAGACCCGGTGGCACGACCTGCTCGGCATTCCAGGCCGGATGCTCCGGGGGCAGCAGCTGCAGGCTGTATTCCGGCTCCGGGAAGGCTGCCTCGATCAGCGAGCGGAAGTCGGCATCGAAGCCGTCACTCTCGGGGCAGCAGGCCTCGGCGAAGACGAAGCCTCCCTCGTCGATGTAGCTCCGCAGCTTTTGTGCGGCCTGCGGCCCAAGCTGCAACGCATCGCGGCCGGAGAGCCAGAGCACCGGGCTTTGCAGCAGGTCGTCGAGCCCGGCCGAGGGCGTGTCGACGACATGCCAGGAGAGCCCGGCGGGGTAGTCCTGCTTCCATCGGGATTCCACGTGAGCCACGAGATGGGCGATGTCATGGCCGTGCCGGTTCCAGTCGGGCTCGGGCAGATGCCGGCCCTTGGCGACGATCACCGGCCGACGACCCTTGGCCAGGAAGAGCAGCCCGAAGCTGGTGGCGACCACCGGATCCTCGATCCGCCCGCCGGAGAAACTTCCAGAGAAGCCGTCCTGGGCGGCGGTGAGCACCTCCGCACCCTCGAGGTACCAGTCATGTTCCCCGATGAAGCGGCGGGCGGTGAAGCGGCCCACCCGTTCGAGTCCGTAGAGGTAGTAGTAGAGCCAGTTGGTGCTGCGGGTGCCCGGGTTGCTGGTGACGGTGAAGTTCGAACCCAGCCAGGCCAGGCCGCGTTCGAGGGTCCGCGGCGAGGATCCGCCGCCGCAGCAGGCCACGCTGCCCTCGGCCGCGCGGGCGTCGGGCGTGCCCACGTGCTCGGAGGTGATCCACATGCTGGCGATGCCGGCGCAGGTCATGCTGCCCGATCCCCGACGGTTGCCGACGGTGTAGCCCCACGAGCCGTCGGGGTTTGCACAGGCCACCCAATACCGCTGGGCCCTGAGCCAGACCTCCTGCTGCACCGGCACACCCACCGTGGCCGCCTCGTGGAGGGCCAGCAGGGCGAACTGGGAATTCGAATTGTCGCCCGTGCCCCGCCTGGGACCGTAGCTCCAGGAGCCGGCTGCAATTCCCTCGTTGACCTGGGTCTCCTCGAGCCACCGCACGTTGCGGGTCAGCTGGGGCCGGTCGGCCTCCGGCGAGACCATCGCCAGCACGAGCGTTTGCAACGCGACTGAATAGGTCTCCTCCGGCTCCTGTCCCCGCAGCCAGCTGATCCCGCGGCTGAGTGATTCGTCATCGGCGGAAACGCCGGCATTGAGCATCGCCAGGATGACCAGCGAGGTGGCGCCGGCACGGGTCTCGTTGGATCGCATGGTGCACTCCCACGAGCCGTCGGGCTTCTGCTGACGACGCAGCCATGCGGTCGCCTTCTGAATCGACTGCTCGATCTTCGCCGCGTTGACCGTCGGCGGCGCGGCGACCACCGGTGGGCCGTGGGCGATGGCCACCGTGGCGAGGGCGATCAGGCTCGACAACAGGATCCGGAACATAGTGCCTGATTCTATGCTCCACGGGCGATAAACCTGACTGAAAATCGTCAAACTCCCACTTCCCGCCCTCCGAAACCGCAGGCCGGCCGGCCCGCGGGTGATTGCCGCCTTGCACGGAAACACCGATACTGAGTGTGTGGGTGGCTGTCGGCCGTCCGCGTTTCATCCTTTCACAGGTTTCCCGGTGTCGACCACCTCCCGCTCCAAGACCCTCGACGACATTCTTCATGAGTTCGCCCAGCACCGGCGACTGATGCAGGAGGAACTCCAGAAGGTGATCGTCGGGCAGTCCGACGTGATCGAGCAGCTCTTTGCGGCGATCTTCACCCGCGGCCACTGCCTGCTCGAAGGCGTGCCGGGGCTGGCCAAGACCCTGATGGTCTCCACCGTCGCCAGGATCCTCGATGTGGCCTTCAAGCGGGTGCAGTTCACCCCGGATTTGATGCCCTCGGACATCACCGGCACCAACGTCCTCGACGAGGGCGACGACGGACGTCGGCATTTCCGCTTTGTCGAGGGACCGATCTTTACCAACATCCTGCTGGCTGACGAGATCAACCGCACCCCTCCCAAAACGCAGGCCGCCCTCCTGCAGGCGATGCAGGAGCGGGAGGTGTCGGTGGGCCAGGAGACCTACCCGCTGCCCGAGCCCTTCTTCACGATCGCCACCCAAAACCCGATCGAGCAGGAGGGCACCTACCCGCTGCCGGAAGCCCAGCTCGATCGCTTCATGTTCAACATCAAAGTCGGCTACCCGACGGCGGATGAGGAGGAGCAGATTCTGCTCGCCACGACCCGCTCGGAGAAGCCCGAGGTGCGGAAGGTGCTCTCCGGCCGGGCGATTGTCAACATCCAGAAACTCGTCGGCAGCGTGGCGGTGAGTGAGTATGTGGTGAAATACGTGGCGGCGGTGGTGCGGGCCACACGCCCCAAGGACCCGACCGCGCCGAAATACGTGGCCGAGCTGGTCGACTGGGGGGCCGGACCGCGGGCGGGGCAGTTTCTCATCCAGGGCGGCAAGGCCCTCGCCGCGATGGATGGCCGCTTCAGCGTGTCGATCAACGACATCCGGCGGATTGCGGTGCCTGTGCTGCGGCACCGCGTGGCCACCAACTTCCAGGCCCAGGCCGACGGCCTCACCAGCGAGGACATCATCGACCGCCTCATCGCGGACGTGGCCGAGCCGGAGATTCCGAAACTCGTGAAGTAGGCCCGGCGGCCGCCGGTGAATCAGCCATGGTTCGGGCCGTCGAGGAATATCTCAAGCCGGACGTGATCCGGCAGATCGCGAGGCTCGACCTGCGGGCCCAGTTCATCGTCCGCGGTTTTCTGCAGGGACTTCACGCCAGCCCCTACCAGGGGTTCTCGGTGGAGTTCAGCGAGCACCGCAAGTATGCCCCCGGCGATGACCCCAAAGACATCGACTGGCTGGTCTACGCCAAGACCGACAAGCCCTACGTCAAAAAGTTCGAAGCGGAAACAAACATCACCGGCTATCTGCTCGTCGATACCAGCCGCTCGATGGCGTTCACCCACCGCCAGCAATTCACGAAGCTCGATTACTCGATCTCGCTCGCCGCCGCCTTGTGCTGGCTGATGATCCATCAGCAGGATCCTTGCGGCCTGATGGTTTTTGACGATGCGATCCGGGCCAGCCTGCCGGCCCGATCGAAGCGTTCGCAGATCGCCCAGCTGATTTCGCTGCTCTCCAAGGTGCAGCCTTCCGGGAAGACCGACATCGCCAACAGCATCGTGCAGGCGGCCGCCATGCTGCGTCACCGGTCGCTGGTGATGATCTTCAGCGACCTTTTGGCCGACGTCGAGCCGATCCGCGATGCGCTATTGAGGATGCGGCACCGCGGCCACGACGTGATCCTCTTCCACGTGCTCGACGAGGCCGAGGAGCGGTTTCCCTACGAGGGGGTGGTGGAACTGACCGAGCCGGAGCAGGGGCAGAAGCTGGTGGTTGATGCCGATGCGGTGCGGGCGAGCTATCTCGAGAGTATCGGCCGGTTTCGCGATGACTACCGACGCAGCTGCTTTCAGGCCGGCATCGACTACGTGGCGATCGACACGAGCATGCAGTTCGACCGGGCGTTGACCGGATACCTCGCCAGCCGCCGCAACCGCTTCTGACGCCTGGGGGGTCTCCGCGAGGGCAAAACCGGCGGGACGAATCGATCGATGGGCATCTCATTTCTGGCACCGTATCTGCTCGGCGGCGCGGCCCTGGTGGCGGTGCCGATTGCCTTGCATCTTTTGATGCGACGGCAGCCGGTGCCCCATGCCTTCCCGGCCCTGAGGTTTCTCCAGGAGCAGCGGATCGCCAACCGCCGCCGGCTGCAGCTGCGACACCTGCTGTTGCTGCTGCTGCGGATTGCCGCGATCCTGCTGTTCGTGGCGGCGCTCGCCCGGCCCACGCTGCGGGGGGCGGGCTGGCTGGCCGACGGCGAGGGCCCGGTGGCGGCGGTGCTGGTCTTTGACACCAGCCCGCGGATGCTGCTGCGGCATGCCAACCGCACCCGGCTCGCCGAGGCCAAACAGCTCGCGGCGGGGCTGCTCGACCGGCTTCCCAAGGGAAGCCGGCTGGCAGTGATCGACACCGCCGGTCGGGCCGCGGCCTTCTCGCCGTCGATCGAGGCGGCCAAGGTCAAGATTGAGCGGCTCGAAGCCGCCACGCCGGTTGACGGGGTCGGCAGGGCCGTTGATGAGGGGCTGCGGCTGCTCGCCGAATCAGGGCAACAGCGGCGTGAACTCTACATCTTCAGCGACCTGACCACCGGCGGCTTCCCGCGGGGTGAGCCCCTTGCCGAGCGGCTCGCCGCCCATGAGGAGGTCTCGGCGATGGTGATCGACGTGGGCGTGGAGGCGACCTCGAACTTCGCAATCGATTCGCTGCGGCTCGCCGGGGAGCGGGTGGCGGTGGGCCGGCCGCTGGAGCTGTTCGTGACCCGCAGCCGGATCGGTGGGGAGGCAAGCCGGCCGCTGGCGGTCGAAGTGCTCGACGATGACGGGAGCTACTCGCGCCGCGCCGCCCGTCCGGTGAACTGGAGCGAGGAGGGCTGCGAGCCGACGCTCTTTGCGATCAACGGCCTCGCCCCCGGAACCCGTCAGGGCCGGGTGGTGATCGTGGGGGCCGACGATCTGGATGCTGACAACTCCCGCGGCTTCACCGTCGAGGTCGGCCCGCGGCCGAAGGTGCTCGTGGTTGCCTCGGCACCGGCGGCTGACCGCGGCCGCTTCGTGGCCCAGGCAATCGCGCCGGCCGCCCTGTCAAGGGCAGGGAAGGGCCGCTTCGACTGCGAACTCACCGGCATCGAAGGGCTTGAATCGCCGGCAGGTCTCGGCGGCTATTCCGGGATCGTGCTGGTCGACCCGCCGCGGCTGTCCGATCAACTCTGGGACCGGCTGGAGGCCTGGGTGGCCGAGGGTCGTGGCCTGGTGGTCTGGCTCGGGCCTTCGGCGGGGAGCAGCTTCAACACGGCTGCGAGCCGACGGGTGCTCGGCGGGGATGTCGTGCGTGTCTGGCGGGACGAGACGGGCGAGAACTGCCTCGCCCCGCAGCAGCTCGAGCACCCGCTGCTTGCCGCCTTCAGGCAGGTTGGCGACGCGGTGCCATGGCAGGACTTCCCGGTCTATCGACACTGGGAGTTTCGTCCGCAGCCTGCGGAGGCGGGCGAGGCGGCCGACCCGGCCGCCGGCCGCGAGGCGGTGCCGATCGCGGCCTTCCGTGACGGCATGCCGGCGATCCTCGAGCGACGGCTCGACCGCGGCACGGTGATCGTCTTCACGACCGCCGCATCCCAGCCGGCGAACGATCCCGAACTCTGGACCCGGCTGGCTGTCGGGTTCGAGCCGTGGCCCTTCGTGATACTGGCCAACGAGTCGCTGCTCTATGCAATCGACACCCGCGAGACGCGGAACATCACCGCCGGCAGGCCGGCGGTGGTTCGCGTCGGCTCCCAGTCGGCCGCCGCCGAGGAGGTTTTCGTGACCACGCCCTCCGGCGACGTCTTTCCCGCCGCGATCGATTCCCGGCGGCGGACCGTGACCGTCTCGGCGACCCGGCAGCCGGGCAACTACACGCTCCGCTCCGGAGGTTCGGGAGGATTTCGCGGCGGATTTACCGCCAATCTCGACGCGGCCTCGACCGACATCCGGCGGCTCGAGCCCGAGGCGGTCGAGGAACTCCTCGGCGAGCGGGTGCGGATCGCCCGCACCGACCGGGAGATCGTCCGCGACATCAACCTCGGGCGGGTGGGAACCGAGCTGTTCGGCTGGCTGATCGTGCTCGTGGCGGTGGTGATGGCGGGCGACTGGATGGTGGCCAACCGCTTCTACGCCGCCCGCGAAGACATCGGCGGCAACGGGGAGGAGTGAGAAACAGGTGAACGGGCCAGCCGGCGACAGTGTGGTCTCCCTGCTCTTCGACCCGGTCGGAGGCTGGTCCTTCGTGGCCGTGGTGGCGGCGGCCCTCGCGGCGGTGCTGCTGCTGGTTGGTCCTGATCGTTCCCGGATTTCGTCGCGTCAGCGGATGACCCTCGTGCTGCTGCGGGTGGCCGCCTTTCTGGCGGTAATCGGCTGCATGCTCCGCCCCACGCTCGTCGGCAGTGAGAAGTCGCGGCAGGAGGAGCTGCTCGTCGTGCTTGCCGATGCCTCCGAGAGCATGACGGTGGCCGACGAGCCCGGCGGGCAGACGCGGTGGGAGCGGCTTCGTGAGTCGCTCACCGCCGCCGAGGGTGAGGCGGGCGAAATGCTCGCCGACGGCCATCATGCGATCCGCGTCTGGAGGTTTGACCGTGGCGTCGATGCGGTCGAGGTTTCGGCAGGCAGCCCCTTTCCGCTGGGAGCCTGGGAGAAGCGGGCGGGCTCGGGAGAGACCGCCCTCGGGTCGGCACTCGACGATGCGGTGCGTGCGACAGCCGGCACGACCCTTGCCGGCGTGCTGCTGCTGAGTGACGGTGCCCAGCATGCCTACGCCCCCCGCGACATGCCGCCGCAATTGGTGGCCCGCCGGCTCGGCGACTCCGGGGTGCCGCTGTGGACGGTGCTCTATGGTCAGCAGCGTTCCGGGCTGCAGGGGAGGGACGCGGCGGTCGAGTTTCTCGGTGTCCGCGAGGAGGTCTTTGTGAAGACCAGCGTCGAGGTGACCGGGCGGGTGCGGCTCAGCGGTCTGGCCGACCGGGAAGTGCCGGTGCTGCTCTTGACCGAAGACGAAGAGGGCACGATGCGGGAGGTGGCTCGGATGATGGTCCGAGGCACCGCCGAGGCCACCGAGGAGACGGTGCGGCTCCGTTGGACCCCACAGGCGGTGGGCGAACGGAAGCTCGTCATGCGGATTGAACCGCTCGACAACGAGACGGTGGTCACCAACAACGAGCTGTCGACCTTCGTGAACGTGATCGACGGCGGACTGCGGGTGGTCTATCTCGAGGGGGCACTGCGGGTCGAGCAGCGGTTTCTTCGCCGCGTGCTCCTCGCGAGCCCTGACATGCAGGTCGACTTCGAGTGGATCGATGCCTCTCAGCGTGGCCGCTGGCCGGCCGATCTCGGCGGCCTCGTCTCAGGTGATGTGGACGTCTTTCTGATCGGTGACCTCGATGCCACCGCGATCTCGAAGGACGACGCCGAGCAAATCCGCGAGCGGGTCGAGGCCGGTGCCGGAATCGGACTGCTCGGTGGCATCCATGCCTTCGAGGCGGGGGGCTGGTCGGAGACGCCGCTTTCAAAACTGCTCCCCTTCATGCCGGACCGGCTGGCCCGGCAGGCCTTCGACGAGCCGGTCCGCCGCGACCTGCATCTTTCCGGGCCGCTGCGGATGCTTCCCGCCCGGCGGGCCGGGAGGATGGCAATCATGCAGCTGGCCGATCCGTCCGCCGGTCCCGAGGCCAACCGGGCCGCCTGGCAGGCCCTGCCCCCGCTGGATGGCGCCAGCCGGCTGGGCAGGCTCGCCCCGCAGGCGACGGTTTTGGCGGAGACCGAAAAGCGGGAGCCGCTGTTGGTCGCACGAAACTACGGCGCCGGCCGGGTGGCTGCCTTCGCGGGCGACTCCAGCTGGCGTTGGGTGATGCAGGGGGCCGGCGACGAGCACCGGCGGTTCTGGCGGCAGTTCGTGTTTTGGCTCGCCGGCCGCGATGAACTTACCCGGGAGTCGCTCTGGGTCCGCCCCTTGCGGCGACGGGTCGCGCCGGGCGTGTCGCTGGAGTTCAGCACCGGAATGACCCGGGGTGACGGCGGGCCGATCGACGATGTCACGATCACCGCGGAGTCGGTCGATCCCGATGGCCGGCGGCGGCCGCTGAGGCTCTTTCCTGAAGGAGACGCTTTGGCCGGGGACGTCTCCGGTTTTTCACTGCCGGGCGACTGGAAGATTGCGGTCACCGCGGCTCGTGACGGCGAGGTCGTGGCAACCCGCGAGGCCCGGTTCACCGTCTACAGACAGGATCTCGAACTGGCCAATCCGGTTGCCAATGCCCTCTTGATGCGGCAGCTTGCCGAGGAGACCGGCCAGCGGCCGCGGTCACCCGAGGAGATCGGCGAGATTCTCGCAGAGATCAAGGCCCGGCCGGCGGTGTACGACATCCGGCAGCAGTGGAGCTGGGACTTCAGCGACCCCACCGCCGCCTGGCCGATGCTCCTGCTGACGGTCGGCCTGATGGCGACTGAGTGGTTTTTTCGCAAGCGATGGGGCCTTGCCTGATCTGCCGCGGGCCGGCATCCCCGGGGAAGGCGGGGTTTGAGCCGTCCGCCGGCATTGCTACCCTCCCGCCGCCCGTGGCCTCCCAGCCGTCCTGCCAACCGAAGGGGGCCGGGCAGTGGAGACTCGCATGCCCGGTCGCAGAACCATTCGCAACAAGCTGCTCGTCGGCGGCCTGCTGGTGTGCGTGGTCGTGGCGATTCTCTCGGCGAGCAGCTTCGTCGGCATCTATTCCTACCGCCGACTGGTGCGGGCTCTCTCCAGCCGGGCTGCGGAGCTTCCGGTGGCCAGTCAACTCGGCGAGCGGGTGGAGCAGCTGCGGCTCTCGCGAGCGCGATGCGGCATCAATCCGCCGATCGACGAGAGCGTGTCCGGGGAGGTTGCAATTCTCAGGGGCGTGCTCGATGACTACCTCGCTGAACTCAATGCCGGCGAGATGGAGGGAGTCCCCATCGCCGACCGCAGCCATGAACGCAAAACGGCCGCGGCAATCGCCTCGAGCCTCGACCGGCTCGGGGCGGCCGAGGGTGGCGTGGCAATCCGTGACGAACTCGACCGGCTGGCCGAGCTGACCGCCGACCTGCCGAGCTTTCTGCAGGAGCAGCTCCACGACCTCGCCCGCGAAGTCCGCACCCGCTACCGCACGCTGATCATCACCACCTGGGCGGCTGCGGCCGCCGCCGCGGTACTCCTCGCAGCCCTTGGATCGCTCACCTACCGCTGGATCTTTCGTCCCTTGCGTCACCTTGCGGCCGGCTCGCGGAGAGTCGCCTCGGGCGACTTCGACTTTCGGGTCGGCCTCGACACCGACGACGAGATGGCCGAACTGGCCGAGGCCCTCAACGGAATGACCGAACGCTTCTGCGCGATCCGCGACGACCTCGACCGGCAGGTCCAGCTGCGGACCCGGGAGGTGATCCGCAGCGAGCAGCTTGCGAGCGTCGGTTTTCTCGCCGCCGGCGTGGCCCACGAGATCAACAACCCGCTCGCCTCGATCGCGATGTGTGCCGAATCGCTCGAGACGCGAATTGCCTCGCTCTACGAAGGGAGCGAGGAGAGGGCCGTCTCGATCCGCTACCTGGAGCTGATCCAGGCGGAGGCCTTCCGGTGCAAGGAGATCACCGAGAAGCTGCTCGATTTCTCCCGGCTCGGCGAGGTGCGGCGGCAGCCCACCGCGATCAAGGCGATCATCACCGATGTCGCCGAGATGCTCCGCCATGTGGGCCGCTTCGCCGGCCGCTCAATCGAGATCGAAGAGGGGCCCGACCTGCTGGTGATGGTCAACCCCCGTGAGATCAAGCAGGTGGTGCTCAACCTGCTCGTCAACGCCCTCGATTCGGTCGACCCATCCGGCAGCGTGGCGGTGCGGCTGCATCGCAACGGCAGCGAGGCGGTCGTCGAGTTTCGCGACGACGGATGCGGAATGACCACCGAGGTGCTCGAGCACCTCTTCGAGCCATTTTTCACACGACGCAGGAGCGGGCAGGGAACGGGCCTGGGCCTCTCGATCGTGCACCGGATCGTGACCGACCACGGTGGACGGATCGAGGCCTCGAGCGACGGACCCGATACCGGAGCGACCTTCCGGGTGAGCCTGCCGGTGGCCGCCGTTGGCGGACAGCCGAAAACGGCCGGCAAAAAGGAGGTGGATCATCAGCGATCGGCAGCCTAGACGATTGCGGATTCTTTTCGCCGACGACGAGACGTCGCTTCAGGAACTGATGCGGATCGAGCTGCCGCGGCTCGGTCATGAGGTGACCGTCTGTCCCGATGGCCGGACCGCAGTGCGGGCCCTCGAGCGAACCGCCTACGACTGCGTGATGGTCGATCTCGACATGCCGGGCATCGGAGGGCTCGACGTGATCCGCGAGGTGCGGAAGGTCTCCCCGGATACCGAGAGCGTGGTGATCACCGGCAAGTCGTCCCACGAGTCGGCCGTGGCCGCGATCCGGGAGGGCGTTTTTGACTATCTCACCAAGCCCTGCAAGCTCTCGGAGATTCAGGCGGTCCTCGAGCGGGTGCGACAGCGACGAAGCCTCACCGCCCGGCTGCGGGCCCTGGAAACACGGCTGCGACGGGCCGAGGGGAACAGCCGCCTGATCGGTTCTTCCGCGGCCCTCGAGCGGGTGCGGCAGCTGATCGCGAGGGTCGCTCCGAGTGACTCAAGCGTGTTGGTTCGCGGGGAGACCGGGACCGGCAAGGAACTCGTGGCCCGTGGGCTGCATGCGGCGAGCCGACGGGCCGAGGGGCCCTTCGTGGCGGTCAACTGCGGCGCGCTGCCGGAGCAGCTCATTGAAAGCGAACTCTTCGGGCACCGCCGCGGTGCCTTCACCGGGGCCGACGAGCATCGCCCGGGCCTCTTCGAGGTGGCCGACGGCGGCACGTTGTTCCTCGATGAAATCGGCGAACTGCCCCGCAGCCTCCAGCCGCGGCTGTTGCGGGTGCTCGAGAGCGGTGAGATTCGTCGTGTGGGAGAGAACAGCCCGATCACCGTCGACTGCCGGATCATCTGTGCCACCCACCGCTCGCTGGAAACCATGGCCGCGGCAGGGGAGTTTCGTGACGACTTGTTGTTTCGGATCAACACCTTCGAGATCCTGCTGCCACCGCTTCGCGAGCGGCTCGAGGATCTGCCAGAACTCGTTGACTCCCTCGTGCGGCTGGCCCGCCCGCAGCTCCCACCGGCCGTCGCCGTGGCAAGCGATGAACTGCTCGCGGCCCTTGCCGAGCATCCATGGAAGGGGAACGTCCGCGAGCTGGCCAACACCATCGAATATGCGTTGGTGCTCTGCGAGCAGCTCCCGCTCTCGGTTGAGCACCTTCCCGACCGGCTCCGCCGCGGCGGTGATTCCCCGGCGTCACCGGCCGGCGGCCGCAAGCTCGGGCCCCCGGAAGCGGCGGCCCGCCCGCTCTCCCTGCGGGAGCTGGAGATGCAGGCGATTCTCGAAGGGCTCGATCGCAACGGCGGCAACAAAGCCCGCACCGCCGAGCAACTCGGGATCAGCCTGAAGACGCTCTACAACAAACTCCACCAACTCAACGACGGCCGAGAACCGGGCGAACGGCTCAGACATCCCGCCTGACTGCCCGTGGCACGGCGAGGCATCAGCTGGTTTTCCGCACCACGCCCACAAGCACGCCGAGAACCCTTGGGTTTCTCACATACATCGGCTTCATCGCGGCATTGGCCGGCTGGAGCCGCACCCGATCCCGCTCAGGAAACCACTGCTTGAGCGTCGCCTCGCCGTCCTCTGTTTGAGCTACCACGATGTCACCACTGTGGGCAGTGCGGGCCTTGCGAATCACGACCCAATCGCCATCGGTGATCTGAGCGTCGATCATCGAGTCGCCCATCACCTTGAGCACGAAGTGGTTGTCGCGGTTGAAGAGGTTTCCGAAGTCGACCCGCTCAGCCTGCTCGTCGGCCGGCCTGAGGGCTCCTGCCGCCACCCAGCCCGCCAGCGGCAGGCCGGCAAGGTGGGCCGGCTCGGCCATTAACTCGATTGCCCGCGACATGTTTTTGCCGCGGGTGATGAAGCCCTTCCGCTCCAAGGCCTTGAGATGGCAGACCACGCCGTTGGGCGAGCGGATCTTGAAAGCCGTGCCGATCTCACGGACTGTGGGGCCGAAGCCACGAGAATGGATCTTGTCGCGGATGAACTTGTAGATCTCCATCTGCCGCGCGGTGGGGCCGCTCTCGCCAGACTCGTCGTCGCTGACGCGGGCCAGCGGGTCGCCCCGGCCGAGGAGGTTGTTGAGCGAAGGGCCTGCTGGGGCACGCCGCTTTGCCTGTCGAGCGTCGCTGGCGGGTCGCGAGCGCGCGGAAGCGTTCGTGGTTTTCCGCGTGGACTGGGTGGAACGGGTGGCCCGTTTCGCGGGCAACTTGCTGTGGGTGGTTTTGCTGTGGGTCGATTTGCTGTGGGTGGTTCTGGCCATGATTCGTGCTTGCGAGAGACTCGCCTCCTTGTGAAAACGTGGGAAAAACCACCGGCGGCCACGCCGCCACGGCTGAATACCAGTATCTTAGTATACGGATGTCTATTTTCAAGCCCTGTTGGCAAAAAGATTCTCGAGGGTGCAAAACCGATGGGCAGGCTCCCCGGTCGGCCTAGCCGTACGGTAAGATCGGACACGTGTGATGGCCTTGCGGGTGACCGGACAAGGGGTTCGGTGAACCGCACAACGAGGAGCAGGTGCGATGCGAATCAGCGGTTGGGTATGGGGCTCGGAGTGGGAAACGCGGTCGGCCGCCACGGTCATCGGAAGCGTGGTGATGCTGGCGGGCATCACGGCGGGCTGGGGTGGTGTTCGAGCGGGTCCGGCCACCGCCGAGCGGGCGGACGACACCCATGCCGAAGAGCCGGCTGACGAACCTGCCGAGAAACCTGCCGAGAAACCGGCCGAAGAAAAAGCCAAGAAGGAAAAAAAGCGGCTCAAGGCGATCGCCGTGGTCACCGTGGCCGGGTCGCTGCCGGAAGGGGCGAGCGGGAGCGGGCTGCTTGGCGATGTCTCGCCGCGTCTGCACCGGCTCGTCGAGCGGCTCGACCGGGCCGCCGAGGATCGCAGGGTAGGGGGCGTCTTGCTTGTCGTCGAGTCGCCCGACATCGGCCGCGGCCGGGCCGCAGAACTGCGGGCCGCGATCCAACGGGTGCGGGAGCGTCGCAAGCCGGTGGCCGCCCTGCTCGTCGGCTCGCAGCCGATCCACTACAGCCTTGCCGCAGCCTGTGATCGTGTGGTGATGCCGCCGGCATCGACGCTCGAACTGACCGGGGTGCGAGCCGAGGTGACCTTTTTCAAGGAGATGCTCGACAAGCTCAGCGTCGAGGCCGAGATTCTCCAGGTGGGCGACTTCAAGGGGGCCGGGGAGCCGCTGACCCGTTCGAGCATGAGCCCGCAGCTGCGGCAGCAATACGAGGCCTTCGTGGGCGATCTGTTCGACCAGCTCGTCGAACGGGTCGCCGAGGATCGCTCACTCGACGAAGAGCGGGTCCGGCAGCTGATCGATCAGGGCATCTTCACGCCGCCCGCCGCACTCGACGCGGGGCTGATCGATGCGGTGGCCTACGAGGACGACGTGATCGCCTGGCTCGATCAAAAAATCGATCCGCTCCGCAAGGACGACGACGACAGTGACGACGACGACGCCAAGCCTCCCAAGATTCTCCGCGAATACGGCCTCCGCAAGGCGGATGTCGACTTCTCGGGTATCGGCGGGCTTGTCAAGCTGATGGAGGTCTTCGGCGGCGGCGGCGAGAGCAGCTCGTCGGGATCGAAGAAAAAGGTGGCGGTGATCCACATCACCGGCGCGATCCGCCAGGGGAACGGCGGCGAGGGCCTGCTCGCTGAGGCCGCCGCCGGCAGCAGCCGGATCATCAAGGCGATCCGCGAGGCGGGCGAGGATGACTCGGTGGCGGCCGTGGTCCTGCGGATCGATTCGCCCGGTGGATCAGCGTTGGCCAGCGACATGATCTGGCGGGAGGTCAAACGGCTCGAGAAGCCGGTCGTGGCGAGTCTCTCCGACACCGCCGCATCGGGCGGCTACTACATCGCCGTGGCCGCGGACCGGATCGTGGCTGCCGCCGGCAGCCTCACCGGATCGATCGGTGTGGTGGGGGGAAAGGTCGCCGTGGGTGACGCCCTCGCGAAAATCGGGGTTCGCACCGACGTCGTCAGCCGCGGCCGAAATGCCGGCTGGCTCTCATCGAACCGGCCCTTCACCGACAGCGAGCGGGCGGCCTTCCTCGATACGATGCAGGACGTCTACCGCCTCTTTACCGGCAAGGTCGCCGAGGGCCGGAAGCTTCCCAGGGAGCAGATCGAGCAGCTGGCCGAGGGCCGGGTTTTCACCGGCCGAATGGCGGCAAAGGCCGGCCTCGTCGACCGCTTGGGCACCCTCGAGGATGCGGTCGACGAGGCCTGCGAACTCGCGGAGCTCGATGACGAACCCGAGCGGCTGCTCTTGCCCAAGCCGAGGGGTCTTTTCGAGGATCTCCTCGGCGGCGAGCCCGGCGGCGGAGCACCGCTGGGGAGGCTTCCCGAGAGCCTGCTCGGTCCATTCGCCCGGCTCGTTCCCGAGGCGGCGGCCCTGCTCGAACTTTCCGCCGGGCAGCCGATGCTCCTGCTGCCGGCGCGGGTGCGGGTACGGTAGCGACCGCGATGCCCGAACTGCCCGAAGTGGAGACGATGCGGTCGGGCCTGGCGGCCGTGGTCGGCCGCAGGATCGAGTCGGTCGAGGTGCCGCGGGGGCGGCTGCGGCCGATCGCGATGCGTCCCTCGGCGAGGTCCCTCGCCGCGCGGCTGAAGGGCTGTCGTATCGGCGGGGTCGAGCGGCACGGCAAACGGATCTCGATCCTGATCGACGGCCTGCCCGGCACGCAGCGACGGTGGCTGGTGATCGAACCGAGGATGACCGGTCTGTTGCTGGTGGCGGAGCCGCCGACGGCCGAGCATGTGCGGCTGCGGCTGAGATTCTCGGGCCGCGATCGCGGCGAACTGATCTTCTGGGACCGGCGGGGCCTGGGCACGGTGCGGCTGTTGGATGCGGCCGGCCTCGAGCGAGCCTGCGGGCCGGAGTCGCTCGGGCCCGACGCCCTGGCGATCTCACCGGACGACCTGCGTGAGCGGCTCGGCCGCTCGTCACGCGAGGTGAAGGTCGCCCTGCTCGACCAGCGGGCGGTGGCGGGAATCGGCAATCTCTATGCGGCCGAGATGCTCTTCGTGGCGGGGATCGACCCCCGCACCCGCTGCTGCCGGATGGGCCGGGCCCGCTGGCATCGACTGCACGCGGCGATGCAGGAGGTGCTCGCGGAGGCGGTGCGGCTGGAGGGCTCGACCCTCTCGGATGCCACCTATCGAACCGCCCTCAACGAGCCCGGCCGCTACCAGATGCGTCACCGGGTGTACGGCCGCGACGGGCTGCCCTGCGGTGAGTGCGGGGATCAGATCCGACGCATCGTGCAGGCCCAGCGGTCGACGTTTTTCTGTCCGCAATGCCAGCGACGCTCCCGGGGGGCTGCATGAGCTGGTTTCAGCGGGAGTGCACGCTGCGGCCGCGGCCGAGGGGGTTCCACCTCGTGACCGACGAACTGCTCGCCGCGGTGCCGGAGATCCGGGAGCTGCAAGTCGGGCTGCTGCACCTCTTCCTGCGGCACACCTCGGCGAGTCTGGCGATCAACGAAAATGCCGATCCCGACGTGCCGGCCGATCTGGAGATGGCGATGGGCCACGCAGGATCGTGGCCACGATCCATGGGGAGTGAACCGGATCAGAGCCGATCCAAGCCCCAACGAAACCTCCCCGCCGGCTCGGCCGCTACCAGGCGAAGTGGGCGAAGGCCTTGTTGGCATCAGCCATGCGGTGGACGTTGTCCCGCTTGGTCACAGCCGCACCCTCCCGCTTGTAGGCGGCGATGATCTCCTCGGCGAGCTTTTGGTGGGTGGCCCGGCCCTTCTTCTCGCGAACCGCCTGGAGGACCCAGCGAATGCCGAGCGACTGCTGGCGATTACGGCTGACCTGCATCGGCACCTGGTAGGCGGCACCGCCGACACGCTTGCTGCGAACCTCGACCGCCGGCTTGACGTTGTCGAGGGCGCGGTTGAAGACTTCGATCGGCTCGGCCTCGTTGACCTTCTCCGCAACAATATCCATCGCGTCGTAAAAGAGCCGCTGCGCTACGCTCTTCTTGCCGTCGAGCATGAGACAGTTGATGAACTTGCTTGCCAACAGCGACCCATAGCGGGGGTCGGGGGCGAGTTTTTCACGGCTGGCGGTGATCTTTCCCATCGTGCTCTCATCGGGGCGGCTCAGCCCCGCTTGGCTCCGTAGAGGCTGCGAGACTGCTTGCGGCCCGAAACACCGAGCGTGTCGAGGGCACCACGAATCACGTGGTAGCGGACACCGGGCAGGTCACGAACGCGACCACCCCGCACGAGCACGATCGAATGCTCCTGGAGGTTGTGGCCCTCGCCGGGGATGTAGACGGTGACTTCCTTCTGGTTGGAGAGCCGCACCCTGGCGATCTTCCGCAGTGCGGAGTTCGGCTTCTTGGGGGTCATTGTGCGGACTTGCAGACAGACGCCACGCTTCTGCGGGCACCGCTCGAGCACCGGCGACTTGGAAAACTTCCGCTTGGGATGGCGGCCGGTACGAATGAGTTGATTGACTGTTGGCATGAGTGTGAGCGTACCCCAAAGCGACGGGCAGCGGAAGCGGCCCCGGGAAAAAGCCGGGAGAGCCGCCCCCGTGCCTCCGCGGTTGAGTCTCGGCAGTTCAGCCGGCTGCTGCCGGCTGCAGGATCTCCCCCCGGCCTCCCGCCAGCCGGTCACCATGCCACTGTCGCCAGCGTCCGCGGCGGGCCAGGGCCTTCGCCGGGACGAAACCGGCCCGCTGCAGCCGCCCGGCGAGCAGTCGCAGCATCGGCGGCTCCCACTCGGCCCCGCGGAGAAACGTGGGGAAGATTTCGACCGGGCCAAGGGCCACGATTGAGCCGCGTTGCATACCCAGGCCGGCCCGCCGACCCGCCCTGCCGCCAACGAGCAGGGTCCCGGCTCGCATCTCGAGCCCGGCTGCCTCGCCGGCGTCGCCGGCGACCGCCACGATCCCCCGCCGCAGCCTCGCCGCGGCGAGAGCCCCGACATTGCCATGAATCACCACCAGGCCTCCCCGCATGCCGTGACGGGAGCCGGGCAGGGCGGCCGCGGCGTTGTCGCCGGCGTTGCCCCGGAGGTGCACCTCGCCGCCTTGCATCCCGCAGGCGAGCCAGTCGCCCGCGGTCCCCTCGATGCGGAGGATCCCGCCGGCGAGTCGCTCCCCGGCATGACGGCCGGCGTTTCCGTGAACGGTGACTTCGCCAGAGAGCATGCCCTCGCCGATGCGGTGCACGCGGCTGAAGTCGCCCACGCATTCGAGCCGACCATCGGAGGCATTCCCGGCCACGGCGAAGATTTCGCCGAGTTCACAGGCCCGCCCGTCGGCGAGGATCGGCAGGCGAGCGATCTCGGCCGCCGAGCGGTCGGCAAGCAATTCGGGCGTCACTCCGCGGAGTTCCACCGCTGCGGGCCCGCCTGATGTCGGGTGAAGCGTAATCTCGAGGGGCATACCGCGGCGGCCGGGGTGAACAGCAAAAAACCGCAAATGTACCAGACCCACGTCCACGGCAGCAGACGGTGGAGCCTGGAGTCGTCGAGCGGCACAGGCGTCACAGCGGCACAGGCGTCGAGCGGCACAAAGTTCACAGCGGGCAGGACGCGGCAGGGCCGCGCTGCCTGCGGCTCCCGCCACTCCCCCGATCTCCCGCTCCGCCAGTCGCAGGCCATTCAGCCGGCCGCGACCGGGATCCTGCGGGAGGTGCCCGCCTCGCTCTTGGCAAGCTCGACCAGCAACACGCCCCGCTCGAATCGAGCGGTCACCCGCTCGGTATCGATCGGTTCGGGCAGCGGAATCGACCGGCTGAACCTGCCGGAACGGCTCTCCCGATGGGTCCAGCCGTTCCGCGTCGTCTCCGTCTGCGACTTCTTCTCGCCGCTGATCACGACCCGATCCTCGGAGACGCTCACATCAACATCGTCCGCCGACATGCCGGGCAGCTCCGCGCGGATGCGGATCTGGTCCTCGGTCTCTGCCAGATCGACCGTCGGCGTCCAGGCCGCGATCTCACTCGATCCGGCCCAGGGCTGCATCATGCCGCCCCTGCCGAGGAAGTCCTCGACGAGGCGATTGATCTCACCGCGGAAATCGGCGACCGCCGCCAGGCTGCGGGGTTCCTCGCCGTTGGAACGCTTCATGCGAAAGGGTATCAGGCTCATGGCTATGCTCCTTTCACGTTCTCGGGAAAACACTCGCACCAAACCCGACGGCGGCCGCCGCCGGGTCACGATCAACTGCTCCGCACCTCGATCTTGCGAGGACGGATCGCCGCCAGCCTCGGCACGCGGATCACGAGCACGCCGTGACGGGCGTCTGCCGTGATCTGCGAGGCGTCGAAGCCCTCGCCGAGCCGGAAGCTGCGTCGGTAGTCGCCGATGCCATACTCCTGCCGCAGGCAACGGCCCGGCAGGGTTCGTGGCTCGACCGGAGCGTGCACCGCGAGCACGCCGTCCTCGAAGGAGACTTCGATTTTCTCCGCCTTCGCCCCCGGCACGTCGGCGGTGATCAGCAGTTCGCCGCCGGTGTCCTCGATGTCGACGTTGGGAGAGTAGGTCAGCCGGGACACACGCCCGGTCTCCTCGGGGCTCGTTGCCGACTCGCCGGAGGCGGTTGGGTCACGGGTCGGATCACTTGTTGCATGACTCATGGCATGCTCCTTTCTTGCAGACAGTCTGGGTTTCAGGTTTCGGGTTTCAGGTTCTGGGTTTCAGGTTCTGGGTTTCAGGACGATGACCGAGGGCCTGGTGAGCCACGTCAGCCGGCCCGCACCGCGATCCGCCGAGGCTTCGCCTCGGCCGCCTTGGGACAGGTGACTCGCAGCACACCGTCGGTGAGCCGGGCCTCGACCTGCTCAGGGTCGACCGCCGCGGGCAAGGCCACCCGCCGCTCAAAGTGGCCCGTGCCCCGCTCGCGGCGGTGCCAGATCTGCTTCGTGGCCTCCCCGGCCTCAGCCTCAGCGTCGTGGCGACTGCCGGTGATCACCAGTTCGTCGTTGGCGACCGAGACGTCGATCCGCTCGGCATCGAGCCCGGGGAGTTCGGCCTCGACGATGACGGCATCGGCGTCCTCAGCAACGTTGACGGCGGGAAAAACGCCGCCGGTGTTCACGCCCCAGCCATGCAATGGCGGCGCGGCGGTCAGCGGTGCCCAGAGCCGATCAAGTTCTTCGCGGAGTTCGTCAAAGGGACGGGCGAACCCGCGTCGGAAGGTGGTACGCATGATTTCTCGCTCCTTTCGGACAGGGACTTCTCAACCATCCGTGGAACGACACCGCCAGTGCGGCAACCGCGTGATCGTGGTCCGCACCTGCTGGCCGGCAATCGTTCGCACCGACGGGTCGGAAAACAACCGACCAGTCAGACGAGTGAACGTATGTGCAAACACCGTGCCAATCGCTCGGTGCGGTGCGTGTTGTGCTCGATGCCCCCGCAAAGTCCCGAAAAAGTGGTCGTCTGCTTGGCGGACGGACCTTGGGCGGTCAGTGGCAGCGGTCGCAGGGGTTGCCCGGGCTGTCACCTTGGCAGATTCGCTGCCACGGGCCCTGCGGTGCTTCCGCTCGAGCCCAAACCCGGCTACGGTGAGCGAGTCGCGGGGCCGCCGCCGCGAGGGCTGATTGTGGCTCTCTGTCGGGAGCCCTATACTCCGCCCGCTCACCTCTCCCCAGGCAATGCCATGCGATTTTCCCTGCTCGACCGTGTGACGGAGATCGACCCGGGGCAGAGCATCACTGCGACGAAAGCGGTGTCTCTTTCTGAGGAATACCTGGCCGACCATTTCCCGCACTTCCCGGTGCTGCCCGGCGTGCTGATGCTCGAGGCAATGACCCAGGCGGCCGCCTGGACGATCCGGATCGGCGAGGATTTTGCCCACAGCGTGGTCGTGCTGCGGTCGGCCCGGAACGTCAAGTACGGCGACTTTGTCCAGCCCGGCCGGGTGCTCACGGTGCGTGCCGAGGTGCTCTCGCAGGACGAGACCAGCACCAAGGTCAAGGCCAGCGGCATGGTCGGCGGCCGCACCAGCCTGACCGCGAGGCTCGTTCTCCAGCGGTACAATCTCGCCGACCGCCTGGCCTACGGTGACGCGATCGATGCCCGCGTGCGGTCGGAGATGCGACGGCTCTGGTCGCTCCTCTGGCCGCCGCAGCAAGCCGACCGATCCAGGCCGGTACCCGCGGCCTATGTGGTGTCGGGCGGCAACGGGACTGCCGCGACTGCTGCTGCGGCTCCCGGCCCGGGCACCGGCGGGCCAATGGCCGGATGACCCCCTGGGGAAACGAACGGGCGGATTTCGGGTTTCCATCCCGGGCTGCCGATTCTATAAATCGGGCTTCGGCGTTTTGCCAAACCCCCGTTTCCCCATTCCTTCGCATAGGTGCCAATCGATGCCGTCGCGTGATGAAATTTTCGAGAAAGTCAGGACCGCCCTGGTGGATGCCCTCGGCGTCGACGAGGAGGACGTCACCCCGACGGCCACGATGGTCGGTGATTTGGGGGCCGAGTCGATTGACTTCCTCGACATCGTCTTCCGGCTTGAAAAGGCGTTCGGAATCAAGATTCCCCGCGGCGAGCTCTTTCCGGAAGACGTGCTCTCCAGCAGCGACTACGTGGCCGACGGCAAGGTCAACGAGGCGGGCATCGCCGAACTCAAGACCCGGATGCCCTTCGCCGATCTCTCCAAGTTCGAGGCCAATCCCAGCGTCCAGAACTTTGCCAACACCCTCACCGTTGAGGACATGGTTCGCTACGTCGAAAGCAAACTCGGCGGCTGAGTCTGTACACATTGCCAGGGGACCGGCGGCAGCCATGGGCCGGTGGAGTGATGCGGTGGTTTTGGATCGATCGGTTCGAGGAGTTTGTCCGCAAGACCCGGGCGACGGCGGTAAAAAATGTTTCGCTCGCCGAGGAGCATCTCCACGATCATTTTCCGGGCGTGGCCCTGATGCCCAACTCGCTGGTCGTGGAGGGAATGGCCCAAACCGCGGGTTTGCTCGTGGCCGACGCGATCGACTTCAACCGTCGCGTGGTGCTGGCCAAGGTCGCTTCGGCGGTCTTCCACTTCGATGCGGTGCCCGGCGACACGATCCGCTTCGAGGCGGCGATTCTCGACCTCAAGCCGACCGGCTCGCTCACGAAGGTGACCAGCGCCGTCGGTGAAAACCCCCAGGGGGAGGCGGAATTGTTCTTTGCCCACCTCGAGCCGGGGGAGGGCGTGCCGAAGCTCTTCGAGCCCGACGAACTGCTCAGTTGGCTCGACCATCTCAAGGTCTTTGATGTCGGCCGGGATGAGGCTGGAGGCCCGCTCACCCGGCCAGACTGGTAGGGCCGCCGGGCTTCGGGCATATTTGAGGTCGTCGACGGGCGGATGCCCGCCGGCCGAAAGGGCTCCGCATGAACGGAGCCGGATTCATGCCGCCCAGGGAGTAGCCGCGTCGGATGGTCACGGGAAGAAGGCGGGTTGTCGTTACGGGCACAGGCTGCATCACCCCGCTGGGCACGCGGGTCGAGGAGCTCTGGGAGAATCTCAAGCAGGGCCGTTCGGGCGTGGCGTCCACCACGGTCTTCGATGCCTCGCGGTTCCCCACGAAGATCTCCGCGGAGGTGACCGGCTGGGATGTCGTCGATGCCGGGCTCGATCCGGAGGAGTGGAAGTTCTGCGGACGCCACACGAAGTTCGCAGCCGCCGCGGCCTTGCAGGCGATGGCCGACGCCGGGCTCGGCGAGGGGCTTGCCGACCCCACGAGGCTGGGAATCTATCTCGGCAGTGGTGAGGGTCAGCAGGACTTCCAGTCGTTCACGACCATGATGACCGCTGCGATCGAGGGCGATTCCCTCGATGTGGCCCGCTTCATGAGGCTGGGGCTCGAGCGGCTGCACCCGGTGGCCGAAGTGGAGCAGGAGCCCAACATGCCCGCCGGCCATCTGGCGGGCCTGTTCAACGCGCAGGGCCCCAACGTCAACTGCCTGACCGCCTGCGCCGCCTCCAGCCAGGCGGTGGGTGAGGCGGCCGACCTGATCCGCCGCGGTGAGGCCGACGTGATGCTCTCCGGCGGCACCCACAGCATGATCCACCCCTTCGGCGTCACCGGATTCAATCTGCTGACCGCCCTCTCGACCCGCAACGACGAGCCGATGCGGGCCAGCCGTCCCTTCGATCGCGACCGCGACGGCTTCGTGCTCGGCGAGGGTGCCGCGATGGTGGTGCTCGAAGACCTCGAGCATGCACGCCGTCGCGGGGCCACGATCTACGGCGAACTGCTCGGCTACGGCTCGACCGCCGACGCCTATCGGATCACCGACACCCATCCCGAGGGCCGGGGGGCCTCGGCCTGCATCCGCATGGCCCTTGACGACGCCGGCCTCGGCCCGGGCGACATCGATTACATCAACGCCCATGGCACGAGCACCAGCGTCAACGACCGTGTCGAGACCCTGGCGATCAAGCACGTCTTCGGGCCGCAGGCCTACAAGATCCCGGTTTCGAGCACCAAGAGCATGATGGGCCACCTGATCGCCGCGGCCGGGGCCACCGAACTGATCGTCTGCCTGCTGGCGATCCGCGACGGGGTGCTCCCCCCAACGATCAATTACGAAACGCCCGACCCCGACTGCGATCTCGACTACATTCCCAACGAGGCCCGCGAAAAGCCCTGCGAGCGGACGCTCTCCAACAGCTTCGGTTTTGGCGGGCAGAATATCTCTCTGATCCTCGGCCGTCACACCGACTGAGCCCCCGGGTTTCTCCCGCCCACCCAGCCTGCCAACGGCAGGCTTTTCTCAACCGGCATCTTCCGCGGAACCGATACCACCTGCAGACGCGGAGCAGGTGCTGCGGCCCGAGTCGCTGCCTGCGATCGCCTTCAGGGAGTTCATGCCGATGAAACGCTCACTCTGCCTCGGTCTTGTCGCCGTGATGGTTGCCGCTTCGAGCGGCTGCTCGATCATCGATCGGCTGTTCCTGCTCAACGTCGACGGGCCCTACGGCCACCATTCCGGCTGCCCCGGTGGCAACTGCGGCGGCGGTGCCTGCGTTGACGGCAGCTGTGACGAGGCTCCCTCGGCAGGCTGCCGCGGCGAGAGCTGCGACGACGGCTCCTGCGATGCCTGCCAGGCCTGCCATCGGCCCCATGGCCGCTACGGCGGCCTGGCCAAGCACCACCTCTCCCGCGAGGAGAAGCGGGCGCTCGACCTCTACGGCGAGGGCGACATCGGCCCGGCCGGCCCCCCCACCGGCGGCGTCGCCTATCCCTACTACACGACCCGCGGACCACGTGACTTCCTCGCCAAGCGGCCGCCCTCGATCGGCCCCTGACCGTGTGACGACGCTCGGCGGCGAACCGACAAGACATCTCCTGCGACAGCCGGCGGCTCCCACGGGGGCGGCCGGCTGTCAGCTTTTCTGTTCGGCTCGATCGACACGCGGGGGAGCGGAGCCGCCGGCACCGTCGGTGGCCCCGGGGATCATTTGGTAGGCTCCCCGCTCTCTCCCGTGTCCGCATCGAGGAACAGGGCAACGCATGCCGACGGCATCACCATCCCCCAGCCGGACCTCGGGGCCGCTTGGCCTGGTGGGCTGGCTGGTCTGCGGCATCGCCGCCATCGGCTTCGCGTTTGACATCTACGAACTGCTGATGCTGCCGCTGGTGGCCCGGCCGGCATTGTTGGAACTTGGCGGCTTCCGCCCGGGCAGCCCCGGTTTTCTGCGATGGGTCGGGCTGCTGTTTTACGTGCCGGCACTCTGCGGCGGGGTGTTCGGTCTGCTCGGCGGCTATCTCACCGACCGGTTCGGACGCCGCCGCGTCCTTACCTGGAGCATTTTGCTCTATGCGTTCGCCGCCTTTGCCGCCGGCTTCTCCACGAGCCTCCCGATGCTGCTGGTCTGCCGTTGCCTGGTGTTTGTCGGCGTCTGCGTGGAGTTTGTGGCGGCGGTTGCCTGGCTGGCGGAGCTCTTTCCCGATCCGGTTCGGCGGGAGCGGGTCTTGGGCGGCACCCAGGCCTTCTCCTCGATCGGCGGGCTGATGGTGGCGATTGCCAACGGCCTGGCGGTTCAGCTCGGCCCGAGCCTGCCCGCGATCGCGATTCCCGGCTGGCTCTCCTGGCTCGGGGAGATCGGGCCTGACCACCAGCACGAGGCCTGGCGGTACACCCTGATGTCGGGACTGATTCCGGCGATTCCCCTGATCCTGATCCGGCCGTTTCTTCCGGAGTCGCCGGTCTGGGAGGCCCGACGGGCCGCGGGGACCCTCGCCCGTCCGAGCATCGCGGCCCTCTTCGCCCCCGAGCTCCGCCGAACCACGATCCTGACCGCGATCGGCTTCGCCTGCACGCTCGGGGTGGCCTTCGGAGCGATCCAGCAGATGCCGCAGATGGTGCCCGGGCTCGCCGAGGTCAAGGCCGAGGCCGAGGCGGCCGGCGGCGGCCCGGCGGCGGCGAGGATCGCCCAGAAGACGGCCTCGGAATACACCAAGATGCAGGAGCTTGGCGGACTCGTCGGCCGCTGCCTGATGGCGGTGGTGCTCGCGGCGGGGATCGCCTGGGGCTGGAAGCTGCGGCTGCTGCAGATCCCCGGGCTGCTGCTGACGCCGCTGGTGTTCTGGTTCTTCGTGCGTGTCCCCAACACGATCTTCTTCGAAATTCCTCTGGAGTGGGCCAACCTCGGCCGGCTGCCGGTGACGACGATGTCGCTGGGCATGTTCGCCGTGGGGCTGGTGACCGTGGGGCAGCTCTCCTTCTGGGGCAACTACCTGCCGCATGTCTTTCCGGTGCACCTGCGGGGCACCGGCGAGAGCTTCGCGGCCAATATCGGAGGGAGGATGATCGGCACCTCGGCTGCCGCGGTGACCTCACTGGTCGCCGGCATCATGCCGTATGAGTCGGCGGCTTTGAAGTTTTCCTCGGCCGCGGCGATTGTCGGCACCGTATTTTGCCTGGTGGGACTGGTGGTGGGCCTGCTGCTGCCGGAGCCTGGCGGCATCGAGGAATAGCCCCCGCGATCAGCCGGCTACTCGGCAAGCGTGCGTGGCGGCCGGGGCACGTCGTCGGGCAATGTCGGGATTCGCCAGATCACGAACAGCCCGATCCCCACCAGGATGAACAAGAGCATCCGCAGCCAGCCGGCGAGGCTGCTGAGCACGAAGCTCACGCTGACGACCGCGGCCACCATCGCCACCGCCCGATACTTCACCGTCTTGCGGATGCCGTGGTAGTGGTGCCAGTCGTCGAGCGTGGGGCCAAACCACTTCGAGCGATGCAGCCAGGCGTGCAGGCGGGGCGAGCCTTTGTAAAAGCAGAAACTCGCCAGCAGCAGAAACGGCGTGGTCGGCAGCAGCGGCAGCACCGCCCCGATCACCGCCAGGCCGACGCAGATCCAGCCACCGCAGACATACAGAAAGCTCGAGAGCGGATCGGTGGCGGGCCTCAGTTCGAATCCCGCGATTCCTGCACGGCTGGTGTCTTCGGCGTTGGGGTCCATCTGAAATCATTCCTGATGCAAACGCCCGCGGCCTCAGGGCCCCGGGAGTCCCGATGATACGTGCCAGAGGGAGCATTCCGGGACCCGGCGACGGTTTTCCGCAGAACCCAAACATCGTATGCTGCCCCGCCGACGGGCGAAGTTGGTGAATTCGCCCGTGCACCGCCGCCCCGAAATCCTTCCCAGGCCCCAAGCAAGCCCCAAACAGTCCCCAAACAAGCCCCTAGCAAGCCCCAAGGGAGACCCGCCATGCCGCTCGTCCCGATGCGAATCCTGCTCGACCATGCCGCCGAGAACGGCTACGGCCTCGCGGCCTTCAACGTCAACAACATGGAGCAGATCCAGGCGATCATGGAGGCCGCCAGGGAGACCGAAAGCCCGGTCATCGTGCAGGCCTCACGGGGAGCGAGGAAGTTCAGCCAGGATGCCTACCTTCGCCACCTGATGCTCGCCGCGGCGGAGCTCTACCCCACGATCCCGATCGCGATGCACCAAGACCACGGCAATTCCCCCGAGACCTGCCAGTCGGCGATCGACAACGGCTTCACGAGCGTGATGATGGACGGCTCGCTGCAGGAAGACGGCAAGACGCCGGCCGACTTCGACTACAACGTCCGCGTCACACGCCAGGTGGTGGAATCCGCCCATGCCCAGGGTGTTTCTGTGGAGGGCGAGCTGGGCTGCCTGGGGTCGCTCGAGAGCGGCACCGGCGAGGCCGAGGACGGCCACGGGGCGACGGGCACACTCTCCAAGGAGCAGCTGCTGACCGACCCGGACGAGGCCGAGCGGTTCGTGGCGGCCACAGGCGTCGATGCCCTGGCGGTGGCAATCGGCACCAGCCACGGGGCCTACAAGTTCACCCGCAAGCCCGACGGCGAGGTGCTTGCCATGAAGCGGATCGAGGAGATCCACGCCCGGCTGCCGAACTGCCACCTCGTGATGCACGGCTCCTCGAGCGTGCCGCAGGAACTGCAGGACATCATCAACAAGTATGGCGGCAAGATGCCGCAGACCTGGGGGGTGCCCGTCGAGGAGATCCAGCGGGGCATCCAGCACGGCGTTCGCAAGATCAATGTCGACACCGACAACCGGATGGCGATCACCGGCGCGATCCGCAAGGTGCTCGCCGAGCATCCCGAGAAGTTCGATCCCCGCGACTATCTCAAGCCGGCCCGCGAGGCGATGCAGAGGGTCTGTGCCGAGCGGATGGTGCAATTTGGCCAGGCCGGCAACGCCGGCAAGGTGCCGATCGTCTCGCTCGAGGAGATGGCGAGCCGCTACCGCTCGCAGAAACCCGCGGCGGTGTAGGCCGGTGCGGCCCGCACCGGCTCCCGCCGGTTGCGGCGCAGTAGGCCGGTGCGGCTCGCACCGGCTCTTGCCGGTTGC
>CAZRKH010000056.1:0-9441 GCA_964600785.1 uncultured Chitinophagaceae bacterium | reverse complement strand
GCCGACTGCACTGCCGGCAGCAAAAGGCCGGTGAGGGTCGCGATGATCGCGATCACGACCAACAGCTCCACGAGCGTAAAACCGCGGAAAGAACGACGTGAGGAGCGGGGCGTCATAGCTGATCGATGAAGCCATTCGGTTCGTAGATGCAATCCTATTGTAAAAATACGCGATTCCAGCCCTGGGTGTCAAGGGTTTGGCGACGTTGCTCACTGGTTCGGCCGATAGTCGGATCAAAGGCATGCACCCGGGTCGATGGAGGCTGCTGGCACGGCCTCAGGGTAGGATTTCGGGCAGGCTTGGCGGAACGCTGCCCCGGCCATCGCCGCTCCAGAGCCGGATCGTGCCACCCTGCCCGCCGGTGGCCACGACCATGCCCCCAGGCTGAACGGCCAGGGTCAGGCCCCCCTGGCCATGGCCGCCGAGCCGGCGGGCCTCACTCCCGGTGGCATCGGCCAGATAGAGGCCGCCCGCGGCCGTGAGCGCGGCATAGCGGCTGCCCTGCAGAAAGGCCAGGCCCACGACCGCCTCGTCGAGTCGGACGGCACCGAGTTTCTGCACGGTGAGGCTGCCGCGTAGCCGCCGCTTCACGCCAGACATGCGCGGAAGCCCTCGGTGAGCGCCGAGCGATCGAGGTTGCGGCCGATGAAGATCATCCGGTTCTCCCGCGGGTCGTCGCCCCAGGGCCGGTCGGGCCGATGGTCAAGCAGCATGTGCACGCCCTGGAACACGTAGCGGCGGGGCTCGCCCCGGATCGCCAGCACCCCCTTCATCCGGTAGAGATCGACTCCCTTGGTGGCCAAGAGCTCGCGGAGCCATTCATTGAGCTTCTCACCATCCACCTCGCCGGCCACCTCGATGCCCACGCTCGTCACCTCCTCGTCATGCTCGTGGTCGGGCTTGTAGGCATGCTCGGCCAGCGGCTCGAGCGGCCCCTCGGCCGCGGAAAATCGCATCGTGAACTCGTCAGGATGGTGCTCGGTGAACACGGCCACCCGGCCGCCGGCCGGGCAGTTCACGGCAAACCGCAGCGGCGGCTGCTCGAGCTCGAGCTGCCAGCGGGTCTCGCCCGGCTCGAGCGAGGCCCCAGGCCGCACGCTCCGCTCGGCCGCGGAGAAGACGAGCACGGCCCGCTCAGTGGCCGCGGCCAGCTGATCGACCGGGTCGGCCCCGGCCGCAGCATCCACGGGCACGATCGCCACCACCATCGCCGGGTCGGGGCCGGGGGTGAGGTCGATCATGCCGCCCCCCCCCACCTCCTCCTGGGGCAGATCGAAGACCCCGCCCCACTCGAAGGGATACTCCGGCTCCATGAAGGCCGGATCGACCTCCAGGGCCCGGCTGAGATTGAAGCCGCCCACGTCGAGCACCTTGGCCAGGTCGATCGCCGCGTCGCAGGTGCGGTGGATCGTGGCGGCGGCGTTGATCCGCTTGATCCGGGCCTCGAGCGCGTCGAGTGCGGCGGGCTCCACGAGGTCGATCTTGTTGATCAGGATCACGTCGGCGAAGGCGATCTGCTGGGTCGTCTCCTCGCTGTGGTCGAGCTGCTCGATCACGTGGCGGGCATCGACGAGCGTGACGATCCCATCGAGCCGCAGCGACTCCTGCATCTGGTCGTCCACGAAGAAGGTCTGGGCCACCGGGCCGGGATCGGCCAGGCCGGTGGTCTCGATCAGGATCGCATCGAACCGGTCCCGTCGCTTCATGAGCGTGCCGAGGATCCGGATCAGGTCGCCGCGGACGGTGCAGCAGATGCAGCCGTTGTTCATCTCGAAGATTTCCTCTTCCGCACCGATCACGAGCTCGTGATCCACGCCCACCTCGCCAAACTCGTTCTCGATCACGGCGATCCGGCGGCCGTGCTGCTCGGTGAGGATCCGGTTTAGGAGCGTGGTCTTGCCGGCGCCGAGGAAGCCGGTCAGCACGGTCACCGGCACGCGGCCGGCGGCGGCCGACTGGGGCTGGGCAGCGGTCTGGGCGGGGGAATCGGCGGTGCTCATGGGAGGGCTCCTCGGGGGGCTTGGGCAGGGGATGTGCCAGAAGGATTCGACGCCGCCGCCGGGGGCGGGCAGCAGCCGGCCCGAGGCGGATGGCCGTGGCCGGCCAGATCGGGCTCACGGGCGAGGGCTGCGGCCACGTCGGCGGCGGTCAGGTCGGCGGCGGCCCGGGGGATCTTCCAGGTGCGCGGGCGCGTTCCGCCGAGCAGCGCGATCACCGTCTCCACCGGCGGGCAGCCGGGCTCGTGGCAGGCCAGTTCGGTCACCATCACGATCGCAGCGTCGTCGGCCGGCAGCCCCGCCTCCGCCCAGAGCCGGACCCGGCCCACGGCCGCCGCATCGGCCCGTCGCTTCCCGCCGAGGTCGATCATGTCGCGGCCAGGTCGCGGCGGCCGGCGAGCCAGGTGCGGAGGTCGCGAACGGCTGCTCGGATGCCGTAGACGATGAAGCCGATCACCACGGCCGAGACGGCGGCCAGCACGGCGTGTTCGGGCATCGTCTCCGGCTCGATCACGATCAGGTCGAACAGGTTGATCTCGACGTGGTGGGCCAGCAGGGGGTCGAAGGGCATGACAAAGCTCCTGAGATGAAAACCGAGAGCCGGTGGGGGATGGGCCTGACTGAGCAGACTGATCCATCCAGACCCCACGGTAATGCATGCCTTTTGCATATGCAAGAGAGTTGCATAATATCCCTGGGCACGGTAGCGTGATGTCGATCGATCGCGGTCCCGCTGCGGGATCTGGATCGCTCGACCAGAATCCATTGAGCGAGGCGTGTCGTGTGGGACACCATGAGCGGCCTGACCCTTGCCACTGGGCACGCAGGCGCCTCGAACTGGTCCCGTGCGGCACGGTGGCCAGAGCCAGGCGGCGGCTTGGATCGCCTCGTCCGCCGACCGGTCGTCGTACTCGGGCTGGCCGCGGCGGTGGCCCTGGCCGCGTTCGTGCTGGCCACACCGCGGGCCCTGCCGATGCTGGGCGGCCTCCTGGCCACACTCGGGATCGGCGTCGCGGGGCCGTGGCTCTCGCTCGCATGGCTACGAGGGCAAATCACGTTCGGCGTTGCCCGCTGCCGGGTGGGTGACCGCGTCGGATTCGACCTGGCGCTGACCCGGTTCGGGCGGCCGGTCAGGGCGGAGCCGGTTGTGGCATGGCACACCGCCTGTGACAGCGATTCCGAGACCATGTCGCCCCGCCGCCGCGGTCGGTTTCCGCAGCCGGGAGCCGGGCCTTGGCTGGCATCCGACTGGCCCTTCGGACTCGTGACGGCCCGCCGGCAGCTCGAGGTGCCGCGGCCGCTCATCGTTCGGCCGAGGACTTCGACCGTGCGATTTCCCGGCGGTATGGTGGCCGCACGACGGCTGGGTCGCGATGCAAGCGTGGGGCTGCCCGGTCAGGCCGGCGACGTGCTGGGCGTTCGCGAGTATCGACCTGGCGATAGCGTCCGGTCGATTCACTGGACCCAGACCGCCCGCCGCGACGAGGTGGTCGTGTGCGAGCGACCGGGAACCGCTGCGGCCCGGGTGCGGATTCTCCTCGACGGCAGCCCCGGCCGCGGTGATGAACCCGGCTGCGAACCCTGTAAGGACGCTGCGTCGGCCGCCGCCCGGCTGGATGCGGCCGTGGGAGTGGCTTCGAGCCTCGTTGAATCCTGGTCGGCCCGCGGGGCCGAACTCGAGGTCGGGTGGACGACAGCCGCCGGCGAGCCCTGCCTGTTTCGTCCGCGGGATCGCCAGAGCCTCGACGACACGCTCGACGCACTGGCCTGCCTGGAGTCGGTCGGTCGTCCTGACGCTCCCAGCGTGGCGGCCACGGAAGCTACCGGAGCCATTCGCGCATCCCGGCCAGCCATCGATCTCGAGATCGTGCTCGACGCCGGTCCACAGCCGGCCACGGAGGGGAGTCGCCATCGGGCCGGCCGGCGGCTCGTGATCGCGTTCGTCCCGGCCGTCGGCAGCGACGTGATCCGTCTTCCGGCAGCGGCCGATGCTGCTGCCATGCTCGATCGGGCCTTTGCGGAGATCGGCCATGATCCCGACACGACCCGGAGCTGAACTCCGTGGACTTGCGGCGGGCCTGTTCTGGGCCTTGGTCGCCACGGCGATTTTCGTCGAGCAGCTGGCCGATACGCCGGCTGATGCAGGCGTGGCCACGGCCCTCGGTGCCGCGGCGGGGTGGACGGCGTGGGGCGGCCTGTTGCGGTTTCTCTCGACGCGGGTCATTCGCCACGCTCGCGGGCGGTGGCGACCGGCGGCGCTCCTCGCCATCGCGGCCGCGGCGATCCTGCCGCCGGTGGCGCTGGCTGGTTGGTCGGCCGTGACGGGAGCGGCGACCTGTCCGGGCCTCGGAGGTGGCACGAGCCCCGAGGGGCTGCTCCTTGCCTGCCTGCGGGGTTTTCTCCTCACGCTCCTGGCCGTCGGGCTTTCAGCTGGCGAGGTTCGGTTCACTGCCGCGACGAGCCTGTTTCTCGTGGCGGTGTCGCTGATCGTCGTCGAGCATCCGGCGGTCCAGATCGGGGTGGCGGCCTACGCTCTGCTCGGCGGCGGGTGGCTGGTGGTCACCCGCAGGAGCCCCGGAGCCGTTCGGCAGCGAGATCCCGGCGGGCTGGTGGCCGCGCTTGCAGTGGCTGCGACCGTGGCCGCGATCGGCAGGCCTGCGGTGGATTCCGGCCGCGGCATCGCCGGCTTCATGCCGCTCTCCGGAGGCGAGGGCTGGGCCTTTCCCTGGGCTCGGGGCGGCAGCGGTGACGGAGAGGATCTGATCGCCGCCCGCGACAAGCCGACGGCGACCGGACCGGTCGACTCCGATCTCTTCGTGACCAGCCACAAGCCGACGCTCTACGACCTGATGACCGATCTCTACGGCGAGCCCGAGAAACCCAAGAAGGACGACACGCCGAAGCGAACCGTGGGCCTGGGACCCGAGGAAACCCTCGCCTCGGAGACCCACCTGCCCGACACCGCGCACGCGGGTCGGGAGTTTTCCACGGCCCGTCGCGGCGGCTTCCGCCGTCGGCCACGCGGCGACCTGCCGGCCAGGGTGCTCGTAACAGTGAGCGGACCGGCGCCGGTGCACCTCCGGCTCGAGTCGTTCGCGGTCTTCGATGGCCGCAGTTGGCTGGGGGCACCCGCCAGGTCCCCTGGCGAGATCTCCGGTGATTCGGCACCGCCGCTCGAGCATGTCGGCGGAGCCTGGATGCGGTGGCAGCCTCCGGGCGATGGCTGCGAAGACGGCCACGAGGTCACGGTCGGAACGCTCGCGACGCCGGTCGTGCCGCTGCCTGTGCACACGACCGGGCTGCGGATCGACCGTGTCGAACGGGCCGAGTTCTTCCGCGAACCGCAGCCGGGACTCGTCTCACTCGAAACGGTCGATGTGCCTTCGGGCACCACGATCGAGACGCAGAGCAAGGCTGGCGGCGTCGCCGCGGGAGCGGTTGCAGGGCTGTCGTCGGGCATGCCGCCCGCCCTTCGCGCCGGTGGTCCACAGCCGGGGTGGGTGGCGGAGATCGTGCAGGCCTGGAATCTGCGGCAAGACGGCGTGACCTGGGAGGCCGCCGCCGCCGTCGTGGCGGCGATCGAGCGGCACTGCACGGTCGATCACACCGCTGGGCCGCCTGCCGCTGCGGCGGACACGCTCGAGCACTTTCTCACGACCAGTCGCCGCGGGCCCGACTACTGCTTTGCCGGGGCGGCGGTGCTCCTGCTCCGCGAACTCGGCTTCGACACCCGGCTCGTCAGCGGGCTCTATCTCTCGGGCGACCGTCGCGATCCCCGCTCCCGAAAGCTCGTGGCCGCGAGCGACGACGCCCACTTCTGGGCCGAGATCCGCGATGCAGCCGGGTGCTGGGTGCCGGTCGAGGCCACGCCGGGCTATTCGCTGCGGGAGCCGGCCGTGGTCTGGTGGCAACCATTGGTGAGGTGGCTGGCGGAGGCCGGCAGGGCCGCCGTTGCCCGGCCAATCAGGCTGGTGGCAGTTGCGGCGACAGCGGCGGTGATCACCGCGATCGTGGCCTTGCTCTGGCGCGCGCTCGGCGATGCGGCCGCCACCGCCGCATGGCGGCTGGCCGTCAGCCGGGCCGGCTCCTGCCCGCTTCGCGCCACCTGGCGGCTTGTCGAATGGAGGGCCTGGTTGTCCGGTCGGTCGCGGCCGCAATCCGCCACTCCCCGCGGCTGGTATCTGGATCACCTGCAGCTGCACGACCCGGCGGCCGCGCGGCAGCTCGCCGAGTTCATCGCCGCCTACGAACAGTCGGTCTACGGGCCCGTCGCCCCGGGCTCGGCCGATCCTGCCGCCCGCAGCCTGGCCCGGGCCGTGATCAGGCAGGTGACCCGCGCCGCGCTGGTCGGCCGCTCGCACCGCCTTCCTGCCGCTGTCCGTGGCTGGTCCATCCCGCTCCCCCTGGAATCACCCGCGTGATGAAGACGCTTCCTGTCCTCGATCGACCGAGTCGATCGTCGGTCGACTCCACACGCTCCATGGTTGGCCTACTGCGGGCCCGACTCCGGGCCGCGCTCCGCGGCAAGGACGAGGCCTGTGACCTGGCGCTGGCGGCGCTCCTGGCTGCCGGACACCTCCTGATCGAAGACGCTCCGGGGCTGGGCAAGACGACGCTCGCCAAGGCGATCGCCGGACTCGTCGGCGGTCGCTTCACCCGGATCCAATGCACACCCGACCTGCTGCCGACCGACATCACCGGCTTCATGATGTATGACCAGCATGCCCGGCGGTTCGAGTTCCGGCCCGGCCCGGTGTTCGCCGACGTGCTGCTCGCCGATGAGATCAACCGGGCCACGCCCCGGTGCCAAAGCGCCCTGTTGGAAGCGATGTCGGAGCGGCAGGTGACGATTGACGACACCTCGCACCGGCTGGCGGCCAACTTCTTCGTCGTGGCCACGCAGAACCCGCTCGAGCATCTCGGCACCTACCCGCTCCCCGAGGCCCAGCTCGACCGCTTCGCGCTGCGGCTGCGAATCGGACCGCCCGACCGCCAAAGCGAGATCGATCTCCTGCGTCAGGCGCAGCATCCGGTTCCGCGGGCCGACGAGGCCGATGAGCCACTGCTCGATCCCGCGGGACTGGTGGCGGTGCAGGCGGCGGTGGCGAGCCTGCCGATGGCTGATCGCGTCGTGGCATACCTCGTCGATCTCGGCCGGCGGTGCCGCGAGCAGCTCGGCGGACAGCGGGGCCCGAGCCCGCGGGGCATGCTCGTCTGGCAGCGGGTGGCCCAGGCCTGGGCCATGCTCGAGGGACGCGGCCATGTCCTGCCCGACGACGTGCGGCAGGTCGCCGGGCCGGTGCTCGGCGTGCGGCTGGGGCTTGCCGATGCCGAGGCGGCGGCCGTCGTGTCGGCGGCGGTCGACCACGTGCCCGTTCCCGTCGAGAGGTGAGGTGATGGAAGAACTGCTCTGGGGTGCCGGCTACCGGATGCTGACCGCGGTGTTGCGGGCCGCTCCCACGATCCTCTGCGGCCTGGTGGTGGCGGCGGTGCTCCGCCGGCTCATGGGCGGCCCGCTCCTGCGGTCGCTGCTCGCGGCTGGCTCGCCGGCGGCGCTCGTGCGGGCCTGGCTGTTGGGCATGCTCCTGCCGGTCTGCTCGATCGGCGCGATCCCGGTCGCGCGGGAGCTGTGGCGAGCGAAGCTGGGGGCTGCGGCGGTGCTCGCGTTTGCCGTCTCGGCGCCGCTGTTCAATCCGATCTCCCTGCTCTACGGCCTCACGCTCTCCCACCCGCTGGTGATCGTCGGGTTCGCGCTGGCGTCGATGGCGGTCGTGACGGTCGTCGGCCTGGCCTGGGAGCGACTGGCCGGCGGTGAGCCTCCGGCCGCCGACTCCGCCGAAGAGCCGGTCGTGCCGCCAGGCTGGCGGCGGGCCGCGGCGGTCGGCCTGGCGATGCTGCGGGAGGCGGCAGGGCCGTCGGCAGGCTACGCGGCTGCGGCGGTCGTGGGCGTCGGACTTCTGGCCTGCTGCCTTCCCTTTGCCAGCCTCCAGCGATCGCTCAAGGCGTTCGATCCGCTGGCCCCGCCGATGATGGCGGCGATCGGCGTGCCCGCCTTCCTGACGCCAACCGACGCGATGATGCAGATCGGCTCGATGTTCGATCACGGCAACTCGGTGGGCGCCGCCTATGTCCTGCTCTCGCTGGGGGCCGGTCTCAACATCGGCCTGGTGGCCTGGGCCTGGCGGACCTGGGGCACGCGGCGGACGCTCGGCTGGCTGGCCGTGCTCGTTGGCATCGTCCTGCTCATCGCCTTTGCGATCGAACGGCCGCTTTCGTTTCGGGATTCACCTCCGGAGGACCATACCCACGCCTTCGACATCTTCTGCCAGCCGTTCCCGCTGGAAACGTCCGACCCTGCGGGACGGGTGGCGGATCTGCTCGCCGACCGGGTGCCGCGGCACGAGTGGCTGGCGCTGGCGGTGCTGGCAGGACTCGTCACCGCGGGAGCATCACTGCGGTGGTTCGATCCCGGCTGCCGAATCGAAGACCGGCTCGTCTCCGGCGGCCAGGACCTGTCGACCTTCGACGCCGGCCGGCCGGCCTGGGATGTGGCAGTGCCTCCGGCGGCGCTCGGCGGCGTCGTGCTCGCCGGGCTCGTGGCGGCGAGCGTCGTGGCGGCGTATCTCTACTATCCCGATCTGCCGACCGCGCTCGACGAGCTGCGATATGTCGAGGGAGAGACACATCAGGCGGCGCTCGAGGGGGACCGGCGCCGGACGCAGGTCTGGATCGAGGCCTGGGAGGATCTGATCCGGCGCACGGAGGTGGGCCTGTGGATCAGGCGGGGCGCCGTCCGGACGGAGGCCGCGGCCGCGGCGGTGGCCCTCCGGGAGCGGATCGAGGCCCTCGAGCACGCGGTCTTGGAGCCGGAGACGATCGATCGCGAGGAGGTTGCGGCGGAACTCCAGCGGGTGCTCGAAGCGAGCCGAAACCACCGCGATCAGCTCCGCGGCGAGCGGCCCCAGGACGGTTGAGAAGGGAAAAGAGGGAAAAGGAAAAAGGTGCCAGCCACGTGCCAGCCACCAGAACGAGGCAATCTGGCAGCTTCTTTAGCTTTGGTGGCTGGCCCGGCTGGCCCTTTTGTTTCGCGGGACCTGTTGTTTTGCCCCTCTGTCTCTCCGCCATTCGGCTGATGCGATGGACACGTCGTGAAAGCTAAGCTCCGCAAAAGCCACGCGATCGGGTCTGGCAAGGGGATGTGCGGACAATAGTGCCGCCACACGGGAGCAGGGCAGGCGGGCCGAACGGGAACTGATTCCAGAGCTTTTTTCCTGTTGTGAGATGTTTCGACCGCCTGATCAGCCATCTCGTCGTGCTGGAGGGCGTCGATCCGGATCGGGTGTATCTGCTGGGCTACTCCGCCGGCGGTGACGGCGTCTATCAGGTGGCACCACGGATGGCCGACCGCTTCGCGGCGGCGGCGATGATGGCCGGTCATCCGAAC
>CAZRKH010000055.1:0-15067 GCA_964600785.1 uncultured Chitinophagaceae bacterium | reverse complement strand
CGCCGGACACTCGCTGCGGCCCTCCAGGCCTTCGCTCGTTCGAAGCTGCCTGCGCTCCGCCATCCATGGCTCCGCTGGCCAGCTACGCCGGCTCTCAGGCCAAGGGCACCCCTCCCGGAATTGCCACGGAGGGTTTTTTCACGTGGAGTTGGCCTACCAGCGTGCTTCGAGGCCGAGGCTGCCGCCCTGAAAGAAAACGCTTCCCCGCCCGTAAAGCGTGCGGCCGCTGTCGAGGGTGTCGGTGAAGTCGAACTGGTTGCCCGCCAGGGCCACGCCGGAGAGCCAGATCAGGTTGTAGCCCATCCGCAGGCCCCAGGTGCGGTTGAACTTGTAAATCGCCGTCATGTTGATGTCGCCGATGAAGCCCATGCCGGTGGTCGAGTTGGTGCGGGCCGGCCGAAATTCGACCCCCGGGGCGAGCGTGGAGGTGATCGGTCCGGTCGAGCCCGAAAGATGGGTGCCGCACACCGCCGTTTTGACCCAGCTCTCGACGGCCCAGCGTTCCCACTCCCGGCGGCCGCGGACTCCAACGAGCCCGCCCATCATCTGGGAGCTGGTCGTATTGCGGTAGGAGGTGGGCGGATCGCCCTCGCAGCAGATCACATCGAGCGCGGCGTCCTCTTCAAGACCCGCCCACACGAATCCGGCCATCCAGTCGATGCAGTGGCAGCTCGCGACCCGCTCCCAGGGATAGCGTGAGCAGCGGTCCTGCTCGCGGCAGCAGTCGTAGCGGAAGACATTGGCCTGGAACATGTTGAAGGTCGAGGCATAGGTGGCGCGGGTGTAGTCAGCCCGGCTCCAGCCCGGCACCGCCTGGCCGAGGTCTCCCGGAATCTCGAGCAGGTTCACTCCCCCGGCCTCGGCATCGCCGTACATCCCGTAGAGGCCGAGGTAGCCGACCTCCCAGCCGAGATTGTCGGGTCCATAGCGGCCCAGGAAGGTGCGGATGCCTGGGGCGGTCGCGAACTGCGGGCTCCGCGTGGCAAGCAAGGTGTCGCCGGCAAGCGGTCCCTGCGAATTGGCAAACACCAGCGGGGCATCGTTGGTGCCGTTGTCCCGCTGCAGAAAGAGAAAATCGAAGAGGAAGTAGTTTCGCCACGACGGGCAACAGTCGAGGGGCGGGCAGCATGCTTCGGCTACTGGAAAACTCCCAGGCAGGAGCACCGACCGCTCGAGGGGCTCGTCGGAGTCTTCAGGTTCGGCCGCGGGTGGAGCCGCATCGCGGGCATCAAGCTGTGGCGGCAGCGGCGCCGGTGGGGGGAGATCCGAGGGCGACGCCGCTTCCGGGGGTGGCTCGAGCGACGGCGGTTCATCGCCGCGGGCGGTGGCGATGGCGAGGGTCGCCGCGAGGGCAAGCAGTCTCGCGGGCCCGAAGGTCGTGGTGCGGTGCATCGATCGCCCCCTTGGATCCGGACCCGCGTCTCAGGCGGGCTTCCCGGCAGTGGACCCATCGACGGCGATGCGACCACTCCAATCGGGATAATCGGCAGCATCGGACCGTAGAGTGAAGTTGCTTTCGAGGGGCTTCGCCCATCGGGCCGTGGGGGCATCGCGAGCCGTCGGTTGCCCCGGGGGGCCGCGATGAGAATTTTCACACTCCCCATGGGAACCGTGCCGGTTCGTTCGCACGGCACCAGCGGTTGCGACGGCACAACACGAGCGGGCAGCACAACAGGCGTCTTCATGCCTCACGCCGCGTGCGGGCAAGAAACTCACCGCAATCGGCCGATCTTTCCCTCGGCGTGCAGTCGACCCACGCCTCCCCGTCAACCGCGGCGGCAATCATCGCGACCACCCACCCGTAATCATAATCCCCCGAATCCCGGAGAATCATCCCATGCTCGTGCTCTCCCGCAAGCAAAACCAGCAGATTTTCGTCGGCCAGTCGATCGTCGTGACCGTCGTCCGGATCAGCGGCGACAAGGTGCGAATCGGCATCGAGGCACCTGAGGAGATGAAGGTCCTCCGCGGAGAACTCGAGCCCGAGGAAGACTTCAGCACGCTTCCCCTGCCCGGCTACACAGCCGCGACCAGCTAGCAGACATGCCCGGCGGTCTTTTGAAAATGTCCTGAAGTGTCCCCCTGCGGGGCTCTGCTGGAAGGCCCTTCCCGCCCGGATTTCCCGGAGCCCGGGAGGGGCCTTCGGCGTTTTTCACGACGCGAGTGCGTAGACTCATCACGCATGGTTTCGGCAGCGGACGCCTCCCCGAGGAGCTGCGTCTGCCCCATGGATTCTGAAGCGATCCTTTCTCCCGATCGCGGCGTTGCCAACGAACGCGACGGCCGCGTGCGGGTGCTTGCCGATTACGAGCGGGCCTGTGCCGAATTTTCCTGGGAGCGGGCGCGACTGCTCGTCGACGGCCTGCCGGGCGGGGCGGGCCTCAACATCGCCCACGAGGCGGTCGACCGGCATGCGGCCGGCCCACGGGCCGACCGGGTGGCGATCCGCCACCTCGATCGTGAAGGTCACAGGCGGGAGCTGAGCTATCGCGACCTTGCCCGTCTCTCGAGTCGGTTTGCCAACGCGCTCGACCGCCTGGGCATCACCGCGGGCGACCGCGTATTCGTGTTGATGGAGAGAACCCCCCGGCTGTTCATCGCAGCGATGGGGATTCTCAAGGCGCGGGCGGTATTCTGCCCGCTGTTTGCCGCCTTCGGCCCCGAGCCGATCCAGGCCCGCGTGGCGATCGGTGAGCCCCGGATGGTCATCACCACCCGGCGGCTGCTGCGACGTCGGCTCGCGGGCATCCTCGCGGAGTGTCCCTCGATTGAGCATGTCGTGGTGGTGCCCGACGATGGCCCGTGGGAACTGCCGGCCTCCCTGCCGGGATGTCGGTCCCGGCTCCACGACTGGAACCTGCTGCTCGACTCGGTCGAGGAGGACTTCACGATTCTCCCCACCGACCCGTCCGATCCGGCGATGGTGCACTTCACCAGCGGCACCACCGGAACCCCCAAGGGGGCGATCCATGCCCACGAGTCGGTCGTCTCTCACCTGGTCACGAGCCGGCTGGCCCTCGACCTGCAGCCGGAGGACATCTTCTGGTGCACCGCCGACCCGGGCTGGGTCACGGCCACTTCCTACGGAATCATCGCCCCGCTGGCCGGCGGGGTGACGAGCATCGTTGACGAGCGTGGTTTCGATGCCGCCGGCTGGTACCGCATCCTCCAGGAGGAGCAGGTGACCGTCTGGTACACCTCGCCCACGGCGATTCGCATGCTGATGAAGCTCGGCAGCGATTTTGCCCGGGAATTCGATACCAGCCGGCTCCAGGTCGCCGCGAGTGTGGGGGAGCCGCTCAATCCCGAGGCGGTCGAATGGGGACGCGAGGCTCTTGGAATCCCGATCCTCGACAATTGGTGGCAGACCGAGACCGGCGGAATCATGATCGCCAACTTTCCCACCATGGAGGTGCGGCCAGGATCGATGGGCCGGCCGCTGCCGGGTGTTGAAGCGGCCGTTGTCGATCGTCGCCAGGACGGCGCGGTGGTGGTGATCGAGCGGCCCGATATCCAGGGTGAACTTGCGCTGCGGCCGGGCTGGCCGGGGATGTTCCGCGGCTACCTCGGTGACCAGCAGCGTTACGAGGACTGCTTCCGGGACGGCTGGTATCTCAGCGGCGACCTCGTCCGTCGCGACTCCGAGGGCTACTTCTGGTTTGTGGGCCGAAAGGACGACCTGATCAAGACCTCGGGCCATCTGGTGGGGCCTTTCGAGGTCGAGAGCGTGTTGCTCGAACACGATGCGGTGGCCGAGGCGGCGGTGATCGGCAAGCCCGATCCGGATGCCTACGAAGTCGTCAAGGCATTCGTGACACTCAGCGACGGTTTTCAGCCCTGTGAGAGTCTGGCGGAGGATCTGCTCGGCCTGGCCCGCAAGCGGCTCGGATCGGCGGTGGCCCCACGGGAGATCGAGTTTGTGGCGGGCCTGCCCCGAACCCGCAGCGGCAAACTGCTGCGAAGGCTGCTCAAGGCTCGCGAACTCGGCCTGCCGGAGGGGGATCTCTCGATGCTCGAGCCGTTGCCGGCGACGGCCATGGCGGGCAGGAAGGCGTGAGCGTGTCAAACCGCGCTTTACGCAGGAAAGAATCGAAGAATTCCTGCATCTTGCCGACCTCGCTTTTCTGCGGGGAGAGCCGCACCCACCGCCGCGGTAGCAAGCCTGGTGCCTCCGGTTACCGCGATTGTGGATTTCGAATTCCGGTTCCACGCGGGGATAACCGGCATCGGCAGCCGCCGCCGCGGCCGCTATTCTCTCCCGCCCGACTGCCCGACTGCCGGGCCTCCGGAGCCGTTGCATGCCCGTCATCCCCAGCAAACTCGCCCAGATCCCTCCGCCGCTCGCGGTGGCCCCGAATGCCAGGCAGTCGGGCGGCCGAGGGGAGGAGCGGTGGGCCGGCTACAACGCCTTCATTCTTGCCTTCAGCCTCATCGCGATCGGGATGCTCGTGATCGGTGTGGCGGTCGAACTGGGGCCGTCCACGCGATCGATCCTGGCCTATGCCGACTTCGCGGTCTGCCTGGTGTTTCTCTTCGATTTCGTGGTCACCCTCGTGCGAGCCGAAGACAAGCTCCGCTACCTGCTCACCTGGGGCTGGCTCGATTTGGTCTCGTCGATTCCCGTGTTCGACACGGTCCGCTGGGGACGGGCGGCGAGAGTGGTGCGGATCCTGCGGGTGGTTCGCGGGATCAAGGCCACGAGGCTGCTCGCTTCGATGATCTTCCAGCAGCGGGCGCTCAATGCCGTGATGGCCGGGGCCTTTGTCGCGATCCTCGTGATCTTTGCCAGCAGTTTTGCAATCCTCCACTTCGAGGACATCGACAGCGGCACCATCCGCAGCCCCGAAGACGCCCTCTGGTGGGCGATCTGCACGATCACCACGGTCGGCTACGGCGATCTCTACCCGGTCACCTGGGAGGGCCGTGTGGTGGCCTTCTTTTTGATGGTCACCGGAGCAAGCACCTTCGGCACGCTCGCGGGCCTGTTGGCGAGCTGGTTCATGGAGTCACAGAAGTCGGCCGACCGGGCCGAGCTGCGGCGGGTGACCGAAGAACTCGCGGCGGTCCGGCTGCTGCTCGAGGAGCAGGCCCGCACCGGGCCGGCCGTGGTCAGCGGGCCTCTTCGAAAGCCTCCTCGAGCAGGGCCCGACGGCTACGAGGGGCGGCCTCGCAGCAGGGTGGCTGCCTGAGAGGCCTGGCCAGCACGATCTCGCGGGTCGTGCGGTCGATACCCACCAGCCCGCCGGTGACCGGATCGCTGGCGATGCCCTGCCCGGGGAAAGGGCAGGCGAGGGTCTCGACGAGATCGAGGGCCGGCGGCTCGCGGCCTCCAGCCTCCGGCCCGGGCAACGCAAGACGGTAAAGCACCGGAAAATGGTGGTGGCTCGCGAGGAGCGTCTCGCCCTGCCAGATGCCGCCGGAGGCACTCATGCCGTCGAAGTCGGCCACGACCTCGTCGGGAAAGCGGAACCTCCGTCGCTCTCGGTCGAGGCCGCCGTCCGCGTATTCCACGAGCAGGCTGCGAGCGTTGTCTTTCCCATACCAGGCGAAGCAGCACCACCAGTTGCCCTCGTGGTGAAGGCACCACACGAGGCTGCCGGGCGGATCGGGGAAGCGATGAAAGACCTGCAGACTGCCTGTGGCCGGGTCGAAGACGCGGATATCCGATTCGTGGGGCATCGCGGGATAGTTGGAGTGGGCACAGTAGAGCTTCCCCTCGTGGAAGAAGCCGCTGTTGAGGTGCTGTGTGCCGGGGGCGGTGGCGGTGTTGACAAGCCTGCCGGTCCGGCGGTCGTGGGTGGCGATCGTGGTGTTGGAAATCGCGTAGCAATGGCGGGTGTCTGCCGCGGCCGCCTGGGTGGCCTGGGGCGAGGGCATCCGCCGGGTCTCAACGAAGCCGGCCACGACCTCCAGGCGGCTGCCGGTCTCGGGCACCGCGGCGGCTGCCTTGCGGGCCGGCTCCACGGCAGGCGGCTCTGTCGGTGAAGCGGCGACCTGGCAGCAGGCCGCAAGCAGCATGAGATCCATCAGGGCGGTGCTTGTCATGAGCATGTTTTACAACAGCCCCGCCGCGAGGCCCACCGCCACCACCAGCAGCATCGCCGCCACGAGTCGACGGATGCCTTCGATCGTGACCTTTCGCAGGAATCGGCTGCCGAGGCTGCTGCCGGCGAAGGCCGCGCCGATCACGGCGGCGAGCAGGCCGAGATCGAGCGACCCCCACTCCTCGGCGACCGCCGGGGCGTAGCGGCCCAGTCGCGTGAAATCAACGAGGCAGCCGATCGCCGCGGCGGTCGCTACATAGGCTTCCTTGGAGAGCCCGGCCCGCGAGAGGAAGGCGGCCCTCAAAGCGCCTTGCATGCCCGAGAGCCCGCCGAAGAAGCCGCTGAGCACTCCACCGACCGGCATCATGGCCGGCGGGAAGGCGAGCCGGCCAAAGGCAGGCACGAGATCGATTCCCGCGAAGACCGCCAGCAGCAGGCCGATCGTGAGTTTGACAGGGGTGACCGTTGCTGTCCGGCCGAGGAGATCGTAGCCGGCAAGTGGCGGCACGTCGGCGAGCCGAACGAGCAGGGTCGCTCCGGCAAATGCCGCGGCGATCGCCGGCAGGCCGAAGCGAAACAGCACGCCGCGGTCGATGTGCCGGCCCACCAGGACGAGCTTGAAAAGCCCGTTGGCCAGATGCACCACCGCCGTCATCCCCACCGCCTGCTCGACGGGGAAGAAGAAGCTCAGGGCAGGCAGCAGCAGTGTCCCGAGGCCGAAGCCCGAGAAGAAGGTCAGGCCTGCCGCCACGAGGGCGGTGCTGCAGACGATCAGGTAGAGCAGCAACGAGGACATCGCGGGTGGTGGGGGTACGGCCTCGATCATCAGTATGTCACCAACAACATCCTCGCAAACACCGACGCACGCAGAGGAATGCGAACAGCGGGACCCGGCCCCCGCCCCGTTTCCCTGTTGGCTCTCAGCTCTCGGGAGTGTGGCCGAGCACGGTGGCGACCGCGGCGAGCAGCCCCAGCCCGGCGAGGAAGAGCAGGAAATGCGTTGCCGACTCACGTGGCCCGCTGCTCGCCTTGATCTCCGGAATCAGATCGGACGCGGCGATAGAGATAAAATTGCCCGCCCCAAAGAGCACCAGCCCGCCCACGGCGAATTGTCGAGCCACCCCCCAGGCGACCACACCTCCCAGGGGAAAAGTGATTGCCGAGAGAAAATTCCACCACAGGGCCTTGTGGCGGGGCCAGCCGCCGTGCACGAGCACGCCGAAGTCACCAAGTTCCTGCGGCACTTCGTGGGCGGCCGCGGCCACCCAGGCAATCACGCCGGCGGTCGGGTCGAGCAGGAAGGTGCTGCCGATCGCCAGGCCGCCGAGAAAGTTGTGCAGGGCGTCGCCGATGAGCACGAGATAGGTCATCGGTGCCGGGGCTTGCGAAGCCTTTGAGGCATGGTGGCTGTGGTGCCAGCGAAGAAACTGTTCCATCGCCAAAAACACCGTGAAGCCTCCCGCGATCCAGAATCCCGAAGCCTGCAGGCCCACCGCCGCGATTCCCTCGGGCAGCATGTGGAAAATGCCCCGCCGAGCAGCGTGCCCGCCGCGATGGCGATTGTAGCGACCGCACGCATTGCTCGATCTGCGGATCGAACATTCTCGGCCTGCTCACTCCGCCGGCTTCGCCGGATTGCCACAGTTCCGCCGCCGGAGGCTGTCGGGATCGCTACCGCCGGAGCAGAGGCCCGAACCAGACACCCCAGTCGGAGCCTTTGCCGTCGCCCGCGTCTTCGGTGAGAAGCTCCAAAGACTTCACCTGTGCAAGATCGATCGCGAATCGCTCCAGCCCGCCTGCCCTGATCGTGTCGGAGCGAAAGACCTCGCGGCCATCAGCTCGAATCACGAACACCACCGACCCGCTCGAGCCGCCGGCCAGCCCGCAGGCCCCCTCGAGCCGACGAAAACCGGCCCCGGCGAGGTCGTAGCGGTGCAATGCGGGAGCATGGGCGTAGATGCCCGTCTCGAAGATTTCACCACCTCCCAGGAGAATCGCCTCTTGGCGGGAGAGGTGGTCGTAGGCCGGCCGGCCCCAGCCGACGGTCGCCTCGGCCGGTGTGATCCGGGAGAGGGGGTAGCTCTCGGTGTCGGCGGGGACCTCGCTTGCCGGCAGCGTGGCACGGCTGGCCGAGCGGCCCGCGAGGATCGCCGCGGCGATGCGACGCTCGTCGCTGCCCGCGGCGAGTTGTTCGAGTTGGGCCTTTGCTTCGGCGGTGTCAGCGGCCGCGAGAAAGTCGCGAAGTGCCAGCGGCACACGGATTGCCGCGATCTCGACCTGTCCGTCTTCGGCCACCGCGTAGGGGTATCGCAGCTGGCTCGTCGCTCCATTGGCATGGCAGAACACGATCCGTAGTTCGGCAGGCTTGCCGGCCACGAGGGCGTTGCAGCGAAGCGTAAAACGCCCCGCGGCATCGGGCACGGCCACCACCGTGGGGGCGTCGTAGTCGGAATGGCCCTCCGGATCGAGATAGGCGACGACCGCATAGACCGGCGGGTCGCTCGCAACCGTTCCGGAGAAGATGAAGGCCCGGCCGCTGTCGGAGGCATCGACAGCAAGCTCGGTGAACTCGGCGGAGGCTTTGGCCCGGAGTGCCTTTGCAGAGCCGGAAAACTGCGGGTGCGACGCGAGCCGCAGGGCATGGGCGAGGGTCAGGAAGCTGCCCTTGCCCTCGCCGCGGATTTCGTCGCCGTAGGTGCGGTTGCCCCCGCCCATCAGGGCGGTTCCGCGGGAGGCCTCGTCGGGCCGTTCGCGACAGTGTGGCAGGCCGAGGGCATGGCCGAGTTCGTGGGCGATGCCCCCGATGAAAATCGAGTTGTGCTTGCCCAGCGAGATCCTGCCGTACTGTCCGTCGGTGATGGTCGGTTCGGTGAGGGGCAGATTGGTGGTGTCGAGTTCCGGTGAGTCGAGCTGCCAGGCGGTGCCGGAAGCGGCCGAGCCGCTGGCGTAGTAGGGGCTCTTGTGGCGGAAGACGCGTTTTTCCGGGTCCCATTCGGCGAGGTTCGTGAAGATCATGATCGTCTCGTGGGCCGCATCGATGCCGGCCTCTCGGAGCACCGGCAGGCATTCGTCACGGATTCGCCTGCCGTCGCCGGTGGCATAGTCGTCGTAGCGGCCCTCGCCGACGACCTCGTGAACCACCAGCCGCCCGTCGGCATCACGATCGAGCCGGATCGACGCCTCACCGAAACCATGTCGCTGCATTTCACGGGCGTAAAAAGCCTGGATGTGGGTCAGGATGCGGTCGAGTCGGGCATGCTGCGCGGCGGGAAAGTCGCGGTCGCGGCATCGCCAGCAGACAACCTGCAGCCGACGATCCACCGGCACGGGACCGGCTCCGTGGTAGTCGTCGAGAATTGCCCGGGCCGCCGCCACGACCTCCGCCGGGTCGTCGGGTGTCGGCTCGGCCGCGGAGGCCGCCGCCGTGGGCACCAGGGCGATCACAAGACCGATGAATGCGAACCGCGTCGCGTATTGCATGAGCGGACGGCAGGGCCTCAGCAGGCCATTTGGCGGGATGCCTCGAAGGCCGCCACGGCCTGTTCGAGGTCGTCGCGGGTGTGGGCCGCGGAAACCTGCGTGCGGATGCGGGCCTTGTCGCGGGGGACCACGGGGAAGGAGAAGCCGATCACGTAGACGCCTTCGTCGAGCATCACGTCGGCCATCCGCGTGGCTGCCGCCGCATCACCGAGCATCACCGGCACGATCGGGTGCTCACCGGGCAGGATCGCAAAATCCCGGCTGGCCATCGCCTCGCGGAAGAAACGGGTGTTCTCGGCGAGACGGTCACGAAGTTCCGTCGACCCCTCGAGGATCTCCAGGGCCGCCAGGGCTCCCGCCACCACCGGCGGGGCGACGGTGTTGGAAAAGAGATAGGTCCGCGATCGCTGCCGCAGCCACTCGACGAGCTCGCGGCGACCGGCGGTGTAGCCGCCGCTGGCCCCGCCAAGGGCCTTGCCAAGGGTGCCTGTCACGATGTCGACCCGCTCGGCGACACCGCAGGCCTCGGGCGTGCCGCGGCCGGTGGGCCCCACGAAGCCGACGGCGTGGGAATCGTCCACCATCACCAGCGCGTCGTGCTCGTCGGCGAGTTCGCAGATCGCCGCCAAGTCGGCGAGATAGCCGTCCATCGAAAACACGCCGTCGGTGGCGATCAGCCGGTAGCGGGCATCCTTCGCCTCGGCGAGCTTGGCGGCAAGATCAGCCATGTCGTTGTTGCGATACCGCAGCCGTTTCGCCTTGCACAGCCGGATGCCGTCGATGATGCTCGCATGATTGAGTTCGTCGGAGATGATCGCATCTTCGGGGCCGAGGATCGTCTCGAAGAGCCCGCCGTTGGCGTCCCAGCAGGAGTTGTAGAGGATTGTGTCTTCGGTGCCGAGGAAGCTGGAGAGCCTGGCCTCGAGATCCTTGTGAATCTGCTGGGTACCGCAGATGAAGCGGACGCTCGCCAGCCCGTAGCCCCACTGCTCCAGCGCGAGCCGGGTGGCCTCCACGACCCGCGGATCGTCGGCCAGGCCGAGATAGTTGTTGGCGCACATGTTGAGCACCTCGCGGCCGGCCACGCGGATCCTCGCCCGCTGGGGCCCTTTGAGCAACCGCTCGGTCTTGAAGGTTCCCGCCTCCCGCATCGCCTCGGATTGTACGGCGAGGGATTCCCAGAGTGCCGTGCGTGTCATCGTCTGCTCCCGGTAAGGGTCACTGCGGATTGTCGGTCCAGTCGAGGATCACCTTGCCGCTTTCCCCCGACTGCATCGCCGCAAAGCCCCGCTCGAATTCGGCGGCGGGGAAGCGATGGGTGATCACCGGGGTGATGTCGAGCCCGCTTTCGATCATCACCGTCATTTTATACCAGGTTTCATACATCTCCCGCCCGTAGATGCCCTTGAGCGTGAGCATGTTGAAGACCACGGTGTTGAAGTCGATGGCGATCGGCTCGGCCGGGATGCCCAGCATCGCCACCTTCCCGCCGTGGCACATCGCCTCGAGCATCTGCCGTACCGCCGCGGGAGAGCCCGACATCTCGAGCCCCACGTCGAAGCCCTCCTTCATGCCCAGTTCGGCCATCACCTCGCGGAGGTCGCCTTCGCGGATGTCGAGGGCCACGCTCGCCCCCATCCGCTTTGCCAGGGCGAGCCGATAGGGATTCATGTCGGTGATCACCACATGCCGCGCTCCGGCATGCCGGGCCACGGCCACGGCCATGATCCCGATCGGCCCGGCACCGGTCACCAGCACGTCCTCGCCGAGAACGTCGAAGGAGAGTGCGGTGTGCACGGCGTTGCCCAGGGGATCAAAGATCGAGGCCACGTCGCGGTCGATCGTGGGCTCGTGGTGCCAGACGTTGGTCATCGGTAGCGAGAGATACTCAGCGAAGGCTCCGGGCCGGTTCACGCCCACCCCCTGGGTGTCCTTGCAGAGGTGGCGACGGCCGGCGAGGCAATTGCGGCAGCGGCCGCAGACGACATGCCCCTCGCCGGAAACGACGTCGCCCGGGAAGAAGTCGCGGACATTGGAGCCGACTTCCACGATTTCACCGACGAACTCGTGGCCCACCACCATCGGCACCGGGATCGTCTTCTCCGCCCAGGCATCCCAGGCGTAGATGTGCAGGTCGGTGCCACAGATGCCGGTGCGGTCGATGCGGATCAAGACATCATTGATACCGATCTCGGGAACGGGCACCTCCTCCATCCAGAGCCCCGGCGTCCGCTCCCGCTTCACGAGGGCCCGCATCCGGCCTTGCTGCATCGAAGGATTCTCCTTGACTGTTTGGTTGCTTTCCGCGGCACGCAGCCTCTCAATGGATTGTGGGCCGCCTCCTAGCCGCCGTACAGGCCGATACGGGCAGCTATGACAGGCTTTGGCGGAAGGGACGGACGGTTCGACCACTCACCTTGGGTGGTTGTGGTATCGTCGGGTCGCCGTCGTTTCACCGATTGAAATACGTCCACCGTTTCCCGCTGCCATGGCCACCGCCGCGAGCCCGCCGCCGGAGATTCTCACCCGGGCCCGCGGCCTGCCCGCGGTGGTCACGGCGGTGGCCCATCCCTGCGACGTCCCGTCGTTGACCGCGGCGGTTGCCGCCGCCGGCGAGGGATTCATCGAGCCGATCCTGGTGGGCCCCGAGGCCCGTATCCGCGAGGTGGCCGCGGAGGCGGGCCTCGACCTGACGGGCCTGCGGATTGTGTCGACGCCTCACAGCCACGCCTCGGCCGAGCGTGCGGTGGAGCTGGTGCGGCTGGCGGAGGCCGCTGCGATCATGAAAGGCAGCCTCCACACCGATGAGCTGATGGCCGCGATCGTGCGACGCGAGGCGGGCCTTCGCACCGAGCGGCGGCTGAGCCACGTGTTCGTGATGCTCGTGCCATCCTACGGCCGGCCGCTGTTGGTCACCGATGCCGCGGTCAACATCGACCCGCTGCTCGAGGAGAAGGTCGATATCGTGCACAACGCGATCCAGCTGGCCCACGCGCTTGGAATCGCCCGGCCGAGAGTGGCGATCCTGTCGGCGGTGGAGACGGTGACCTCCAAGCTCCGCAGCACGATCGACGCGGCGGCGTTGTGCAAGATGGCCGAGCGGGGTCAGATCACCGGCGGCCTGCTCGACGGGCCGCTGGCCTTCGACAACGCGATCTCGGCCGAGGCGGCCCGCACCAAGGGGATCGATTCCGAGGTGGCCGGCCGGGCCGACATCCTCGTGGCCCCCGATCTCGAAAGCGGCAACATCCTGGCGAAGCAGCTGGAGTATTTCGCATCCGCGACCGCCGCGGGCGTGGTGCTCGGGGCGAGGGTGCCGATCATCCTCAACAGCCGGGCCGACTCGGTCGAGTCGCGGGTGCTTTCCTGCGCCGTGGCGGTGCTGCTGTGCCAGGCCCGCGGGCCGATACCCCCATGAAGCCCGTCGTGCTCGTTCTCAACGTCGGCAGCAGCAGCGTCAAGGCGGCGGTCTATCCCGCAGACCAGCCCGGCGACAGGCCGCCGGCCGAGGAAGCGGTTGCGCGTCGCGACGACGACTGCTCCGGCCTGCCGGCGAACGAGGCGGTGGCGGCGACGCTCAGCACGCTGCTCGAGACGCATGCCGGGCCGCCGCCGGCTGCCGTCGGCCACCGCATCGCCCAGGGGGGTCCGCAGCTTGCCGAGCCGGTGGTTGTCACTCCCACCGTGCTCGAATTGCTCGAAGCGATCGTGCCCCTGGCGCCGCTGCATCTGCCGCAGGGCATCGCGGGGATTCGTACGGCGATGAAGCTTCTGCCCGAAGCGGTGCAGGTGGCCTGCTTCGATACCGCCTTCCATCGCAGCTGCCCGGAGGTTGCCACCCGCTTCGCCTTGCCGCGATGGTGTCATGAAGCCGGCATCCGTCGGTATGGCTTCCATGGGCTTTCCTACGAGGCGGTGGCGGGCCGGCTGCCGGAACTGGCAGGCGAAATGCCCCGCCGCACGGTGATCGCCCACCTCGGTGCCGGAGCGAGTGTTTGCGGGCTGCTTGACGGCCGGAGCGTGGCCACGAGCATGGGCTTCACGCCGCTCGACGGGCTGGTGATGGCCACCCGCTGCGGGAGCCTCGACCCTGGTGTGGTGCTGCACCTGCTCACCGAGCGGGGCATGACGGCCGAGGCGGTCGGCCGGATGCTCCGCGGCGAGTCGGGACTGGCAGGCGTCTCGGGGATCAGCGGCGACATGCGTGTGCTGCTGGCCTCGGATGAGCCGGCGGCCCGCGAGGCGGTGGAGCTGTTCTGCTACCGGGCGGTTCGTGAGATTGCCTCACTCGCCGCGGCCCTCGGCGGCCTCGATGCGGTCGTCTTCACCGCGGGCATCGGCGAGCATTCTCCGGAGATTCGCGAGGCAATTGGCGGGGGGCTCCGCTGGCTGGGACTCGAGATCGACCCGGCGTGCAATGCGGCCGGCGGGCCGCGGATCAGCCGCGGTGGCAGCCGCGTCTCGGCCTGGGTGATTCCCACCGATGAATCGGGCGTGATCGCCCGCCACTCCCGCCGGCTGCTCGCCAAAGCATAGCCGGCAGGCCGCCGATTCCCAGCAGCATCAGCATCGACGACGAGGGTTCCGGCACGCTCACGAACACCACCTCGTCCATCCCTGAACGACCGCCAAGGTGTGTATCGCCATAGTTGGTGATGGCCTCGATCGCGACGTACCGGGCGGTGATACCTCCGAGATCGACCGAGGTGTTGCCCGCTTTCGTCGCTGTGAATGTTCCTGACGTGTTCAGCAGCGACCAGCCGCCGCTCGAGAAGTCGTAGTCGCCCGCGAGAGTCGCACCGGTCGAGGAGAACGCGTTTATGGCCGGCTCGGTGGGCAGCGGTACTGAAGGGGAGTCGGCGTAATAGAGGTTGAAGGCATTGATCCCCGTGTTGCCACCCTGGTAGTTGCTGTTGAAGAGATAGAGCGTGTCGAGTGAGGTGGAGGCACCAAAATCGAATGATGCCCAGGCGATCTTGCCGTTGAGGCCGGTTGTGGGCTGGTTGTCACCGTCCTTGAAATACCAGGGCATCCACTCGTCCTTGTAGTCACTACCTGCCGAGACCCAAACCGAGGGATCGTTGGTGTCGGCTGACGTATCGATTCCCGATCGATTGATCAGGGCCGCCATACCGGTGCCATACCGATCACCGCCATTCGACCCGCTCATGCTGACAACAGGCACGATCGCAGCCTGAAGTGCGGTAGAAAAAAGCACCGCTTGGCATGAGCACGCCAACACTGTGGCACCTGCCGCTCGCAGGGAGCGGATGGATGACGTTGTCGCCCGAATGACGGCAGTTTTGGCGAGCATCGTGTTACTCCAAAAAACGAAGGCGTGTGCCCCTAACCCCGTACCATCCAAATACTACGATGCTATGTCCGCCGGCACAACCCCCCAGGCCGGACGGTTCTGCCGCTGCCGTGGGAAACCATAAAAACAATTCAGCCTCCTCAGCAGAATCTGTGGGTAGATTCGGGCTCGGGTAGGTTCCCCATTACATGAAGCAACGCGAATTCGATGCCTTCTGGCGTTCGGAAGC
>CAZRKH010000054.1:0-5684 GCA_964600785.1 uncultured Chitinophagaceae bacterium | reverse complement strand
ACGCTGCGGGAACTGAAGGCCGAACTCAAGACAGATCTGTCTGCGCAGACGCTCTGCACGGCGCTGCAGCGGCTGCGTATGACCGTCAAAAAAAAGTCTTCATCGCCGCGGAGCGGAGCCGCCCGGACGTTGCACAACGGCGGGAGGCGCTCAAGCGGGATCCGCCGCAGTTGAATCCGGAACACCTCGTGTTCATCGATGCAACATGGGCCAAAACGAACATGCACCAAAACGGAGTGCCGAAACTGTTCCAGACACTGCGGCTACCGCTCCACGTAAACCGGATGCGCTCTCGCGGCCGGTCACTCTTTCGGGCGGAACTCGACCTCGCGGTCATTGGCCAGTCTCGGGCCCGGGGTCGAACGGCCGCGGCGGACCTCGTCGGCGAGCCGCGCGAGCAGGTCCTCGGCCACATCGGGATGCCGCTCGATGAGGTTGGTCGTTTCGGCGGGGTCGGCCTCGAGGTCGAACAGCTGCAGCGGTGGCAGGCCTTCGGCGCGGGCCACCGGCTCCCGCGGCGGGCTCCAGCCACCGCTGCCACCGCAGCAGCAGAGCTTCCAGCGGCCACGACGGATCGCGAAGTAGCCGCCCACCGAGTGGCTCACGAGCGTCTCGCGGCCGGAGCCGTCGGCTCCGGAAAAAACCGGCAGCAGGCTGAAGCCGTCCTCGCCGCCGGCGGGTTTCACATCTTCGCCGGCGGATTGCGTGATCGCGGCGAAGGTCGGGTAGAGATCGGTCAGGCAGGCAACTGCCGAGGTCGTGCTGCCCGGAGCGATCATCGCCGGCCAGCGAACCAGCAGCGGCACGCGATGGCCGCCCTCGTAGATGTCGGCCTTGTGCCCGCGCAGACCTGCCGAGGGGTCGTGGCCGTGTTCGGTAAGCAGCGGGAAGTTGGCTTCCGGCGAGCAGCCATTGTCGCTGGTAAAGACGACCAGCGTGTTTTTGGCGATGCCCGCCTCGTCGAGCACCGCGAGCAGTTCGCCGACATGGTGATCGACCTGCATCACGAAATCGGCGTAAGGGTTGATGCCGCTGGCATCACGGAAGGCCGCGACCGGCACGATCGGGGTATGGGGGGCCGGCAGGGCGAGGTAGAGGAAGAACGGCCGTTGCGGCTCGGCTGCCCGGGCCCGCAGGTGGTCGCAGGCCCGCTGGAAACACCGCGGCAAGATCTCGGGGATGCGGAAGTCGGGGGCGATCGGGCCGTTGCGATACCAGCCGTAGCGGTCCTCCTTCCGCGAAACGCCCTCGGTGCGGTCGGGTACGGCGGTGGGCTGTCCGTTTTCAACCCACACGTAGGGCGGCATGTCGAGGGAAGCGGCAAAGGCGTAATCCTCGTCGAAGCCATTGGCATCCGGCCCGCCGTCGACCGCGGCGGTGAAGTCGATACCCCCGGATCGCTCGTCGGTCTGCTCGTTGCGGGACCAGTTCCAGCCGAGGTGCCACTTGCCGATCATCGCAGTGTGGTAGCCGGCCGAGCGAAAGAGGCTAGCGAGTGTGGGCCGCTCCGGCGGAATCAAAGGCGGGCTCGTGCCGGAGAGCACGCCGCGGGCGAGCCGGCTTCGCCAGGCGTAGCGGCCGGTGAGCAGTCCGTAGCGGGTGGGCGTGCAGACGCTGCTTGGCGTATGAGCATCGAGGAAGCTGAGCCCCTCGCGGGCGAGTCGATCGAGGGCCGGGGTGGGGATCTGCGACTGCTCGTTCAGGGCCCGCACGTCGCCCGGGCCGAGGTCGTCGGCGAGCACGACGATCACGTTGGGCTGCTTTCGGTCCGCCTTCGCCTCGGCCGCGACGGCCGCCGTCGGCACCAGCAGGAGGGCCGGGGCGAATGACAGAAGTGATCGGCACAGTATCGGCATGTCCGCGATCGTACCATCGGTCCCGGCGGGGGTTCAGGTGGGGGATGGCCGCAAACTTGCGGAGCTGCCATTGGCACGGCTATTCTCGCCGATCATGTTCAAAGCTCTCAGTGACGAGCAGGCCGCCGAGTATTCCCGCGAGGGGTACCTGATCGCCCGCGGCTTCTTCGCGGCCGAGGAGATCGACCTCCTGCGGCGAGCCGCCAAGGAGGATCGAGCGCTCGACGACAACGCCTTCGGCCGGGCCGACGGCGAGGGGGGCACGGTCCGGCTCTCGCTCTGGAACCACCCCGGCGACGGCATCTACGGGATGTTCGCTCGCTGCGAGCGAATCGTGCGGAGTGCGGAGCGACTCCTCGGCGGCGAGGTCTACCACTATCACTCGAAAATGATCATGAAGGATGCCCGGGTGGGCGGCGCCTGGACATGGCACCAGGACTACGGCTACTGGTACAACAACGGCGTTTTGTTCCCGCATCTGGTGAGCGTGTCGATCGCCGTCGATCCGTCCACCCGTGAAAACGGCTGCCTGCAGGTGATCCCGCGGTCGCACGAACTCGGCCGGATCGAACACATCCTCTCCGGTGAGCAGGCAGGGGCCGACATGGAGCGGGTGACCGCCGTGCTCGAGAGGCTGCCTTTGGTGCACTGTGAGATGGCCCCCGGTGATGCCGTCTTCTTTCATGCCAACCTCTTGCACCGCTCCGATATGAACCGCTCGGAGCATCCCCGCTGGTCGATGATCTGCTGCTACAACGCGGCCGCCAACGATCCCTACAAGGATTCCCACCACCCTCGCTACACGCCGCTCGACGTGGTGCCCGATGCCGCGATCAAGGAAGTGGGCATCCGTCGGTTCGCCGAAGCGGGTGAGGTGGCCTGGCTGGCCGGCGACAAGGACCGCTCAGCCCGCATCCTGCCGAAGAAGCCGTGACCGACGCCGGGTTCGCGCCTGACCATCTGCCTCCGCTTCCCCGCGGCCCGCTGCCGGGCATCGGCTGCGTCGGGGCGGGGTTCATCATGGCCGACTGCCAGCTGGTGGCCTATGCGGAGGCCGGCATCCGGCCGGTGGCGATCACCTCGCGGCGGCCCGCGGCGGCTGCGGAGGTGGCGGCGCGGCATGGCATTTCGCGGGTGCACAGCACGCTCGACGGCTTGCTCGACGATCCCGCCGTCGAGGTGCTCGACATCGCCGTGCCGCCCGACGTGCAGCCGGCGGTGATCGAGGCCGCGGTGGCCCGGGCCGGCAAAATCCGGGGGATTCTCGCCCAGAAGCCGCTGGCGGCTTCCTACACCGCCGCAAATCAGATCGTGGAGCGGTGCGAGATGGCGGGCGTGCGGCTGGTGGTCAATCAAAACATGCGGTTCGATCACGCCGTGCGGGCCTGTCGCGGGCTTCAGGCAGCCGGCACGCTCGGCGAGCCGGTGCTGGCGACGATCGAGATGCGGGCCATCCCCCACTGGATGCCCTGGCAGGAGCGGCTTGGCTGGGTGACGCTGCGGATCATGTCGATCCACCACCTCGACGCCTTCCGCTTCTGGTTCGGCGACCCCACACGGGTCATCGCATCGGTACGGCCCGATCCGCGAACGAGCCGTTCCTTCGCCCACGAAGACGGCATCTGCCTGACGATTCTCGAATACGACTCAGCCGGCGGCGCCGCCGGTCTCCGCTGCCTCGCCCTCGACGACGTGTGGGCCGGCCCCGCGCGGGAGGGTGGCGAGGCGGATTGCTCCGTCACATTCCGCGTCGAGGGCACGCTCGGGATGGCGAAGGGCACGATTGGCTGGCCCGCCTGGCCAGAACGGCGGCCGAGCACGCTCGATTGGACGACCACCGCCGGCAGCTGGCAGCGTCCCCGCTGGAGCGAGGCCTGGTTTCCAGACGCCTTCGTGGGCCCCATGGCCGAACTGCTCCGCGACCTCGAGGGCAGCGAGCCTGCCATCTGCACCGGCCGCGACAACCTCGTCACACTGGCCGTCGTCGAGGCCGCTTACCGTTCGGCCCGCGAGCACCGGGCCGTTTGCCTCTCGGAGATCACCCCATGAAACTCGGCCTCATCAACTCCGCCTTTGCCCAGGCAGGCCAGGGCACCCGCTTCGGCCTCGAGGCCACGAAGCGGCTCGGCTTCGACACGGTGGATATCTTCACCGACCCGCTCGACATCGACGCGGCAGAGCGGCGGCTGATCCGCGAGACCTGCCGCGAGCTCGACCTTCCGATCGTGAGCCTCTGCTGTGTGGCTCTCGGCTTGATCGATTTCAACCCCTCCGTTCGTCGCTTCCATCTGGAACGTTGCCGGGCGTTTCTCGACCTCGCAGCCGAACTGGGCTGCTCCAACCTCCTGCTGGTGCTCGGTGAGTATGTCTGGCAGCGGGAGGTGATCCCCGCGGCCGAGCAGCACGCTCTCGCCGTCGAGGCTGTTGGCGACCTGGGACGTCAGGCCGCCGAACGTGGCCTGAAGATTGCGATCGAACTGGAGCCCTTTCGGCTCTCGCTCGTCAATTCGATCGACACGATGCTTGCCTTCCTCGATCAGGTTGGCCAGCCCGATATCGTCCGAGCCAACTGCGACATCTCCCACCTGCACCTGGTCGGCACGCCGCCAGCCGAGGTCGCCCGGCTCGCCGGACGGATCGAACATGTGCACCTGAGCGACTGCGACGGCAAGGTGCACGGCGATTTGCCCCCGGGCCGCGGCGTGACGCCGATCGCCGACTACCTCGCCGCGATCCGCGACACCGGCTACGACGGTGTGGTGAGCATCGAACTGGAATACTCGCCCGAGCCCGAACGAATCGTGGAGTGGGTTGCCGAGGCCAAGGCCGCCACGGCGGCCATTATGGATTCGCTGGGCTGCCGAGCGTCGCCCGCGGCGGCTACACCCGCGGAATCTCATAGCCCGCCCGAGGTGTGCGGGCGGTCATCGCCTGAGCCTGGTCGTCGCCGGTGATCACCTCGGCTGCCGGATCCCACGTGATCCTCCTGCCCAGCCGGGCCGCGATCGCCGCGAGGTGGCAGGTGTTCATCGCGATCAGGTGGCTGAAGACGTCGGAGAGCGGCAGGCCGCCCTCGCGGATGCAGCGGTAGAAGTTGTTTTTGTGGCCCTCCGGCGGCTTGCCTTTGTAGAGGGCCACGACGTCCTCCTCGGTGTACTGGTCCTTGTCCCAGTTCTCCTCGATCGGCGTGCCGGTGATCTTGCCGCGATTGACGAAGATCTTGCCCTTCTCGCCCTCGAAGGTGATCCCGTTGTCGCCCCGGCTGGTGACGGTCATCTCGACGCCGTCGGGAAAGGTGCACAGGATCGCGAAGTCGTTGGAGGTGTTGTAGGAGTCGTCACGTTCGGGGTAGCCGTCCTTGAAGGGAACCGGATGCTTGGCGTCGGTGCCGTCGATCGTGACCGGCCCCTTGCCCTGCCTGTCGACACCGAGTGCCCACTGGGCGATGTCGACATGGTGGGCGCCCCAGTCGGTGAACTTGCCGCCGGAATACTCATACCACCAGCGAAACTGATAGTGGCACCGCATCTGGCGGTAGTCGACCTCAGGAGCCTGGCCGAGCCACATCTCCCAGTCGAGTTCCTTCGGCACCTCCGCCACGGGGAAGGGGCCGCCCGTCGGGCTGCCGTTGATGCCGACGGTGACCTTCCTGATCGCCCCGAGCAGCCCCTTGTGGACCATGTTCACCGCCCGCAGGAACTTGCCGCGGTCGCTCCGCTGCTGGGTGCCGATGAAGAACTGCAGCTTCGGGTGTTTTTCACAGGCGGCCCGAATCAGTTTGTTTTCCTCGATGGTTAGCGTGAGCGGCTTCTGGCAGAAGACGTGCTT
>CAZRKH010000053.1:0-28722 GCA_964600785.1 uncultured Chitinophagaceae bacterium | reverse complement strand
GGCCCCGCCCGGCCCTCCCCCCGCGGGGGCGAGCCGCCCCGGCCTACTCCTGCCGGTGCGAGCCGCACCGGGCTATTCTCCGAGCACCTCAAAGAGTGGCAGTCGGCGGTAGGCCACCTCCAGGGAGAGCAGGTTCAGCGTGGTGACATAGATCCGGCCGCCGTGGGGTCCCCAGCGATCCGGCACGCTTCCGCCGGGATTCCAGCTGCCCGCGGTGGCCCCGGCCGACGACTGCGTGCGAACCAGCAGCCCGTGCAGGGAGTCTCTCCAGGCCCGAGCGTCCTCACCACCGACATGCTCGAGCACCTGCACCGCGTAATACCAAAGGTAGACATCGCGACGGGGTCGCCGCGTGCTGCCGATCGAGGGCGGGATCGCTGTCAGGCTTTCAACCCCGGCGACAACCCGGGGATCGTCCCGCTTCCAGCCGGTGTGCAGCCGACAGAGCAGGCCCGCGGCGGTCATGACCGCCGTCGGCAGCCGGCCGGCTCGCTGCTCGATCGTGTCGGCCGCGTAGGGGTTGTAGACGTAGGCATCACCAGTCTCGGCTTCACAGCGGTCGAGAAAGGCCGCCAGCCGCCCGAAGGTTTCACTTGCAATCTCAATCCCGGCCAGTTGGCCGCTCCGCAGAGCCAGCAACATCCACCCGCTGACCGACAGGTCCGATCCTTCGCCGGGCGTGTACCGCCAGCCGCCCCGCTTGGGATGCTGGCTGGTCTCGATGAAGCGGCAGGCCCGCGAGGCCGCCTCGCGAACCCGCGGGTCGCCGGTCATGCCGGCGGCCTCGCAGAGAGCCATCGTGGCGATCGCATGGGTGTAGAGCCTCGCCGAGAGATCCGAGCGGGCATCGGACGAGAGGTAGAGATCGCCCGACTCATGTTGAACCGCCAGGAGAAACTCGAGCCCCCGCCGCACGGTGTCGCGGTGCTTGTGCTCGTAATGATCGTAGCCCGCTCCGAGAAAGGCCAGCAGGGCCAGACCCGTGGCGGCGGAGTCGCTCTGGATACTGCCGATGTCCGCCGATGTGGCCGCCGGGAAACGGCCGAGGCTCCAGCGACCGTCGGGCTGCTGGGCACGCACGAGAAACTCCAGCCCCCGCTCGATCGCCTCCTCGGTGCGGGGGTCGCTCGGCCCGCCATCGATTTCACCGCGACGGGTCGGATCGCGGCGGGTGAAGGCACGCGATGCCTCGCGGACGCTGCCGTCAACCGGCAGTGATGCCGCCGCCACGCGGGCGATGAAGCGGGCATCGTTTTCCAGGGGCGAGCGGGTCGGCACGCGGCGGCTCTTGACCATGCCCGGCTGCGGGCCGGCCAGTTCGGCAAGCCCGCCGAGGCCCTCCGACGCCCGCGAGACACTCACGCCACCGCGGCCGCGGGAGCGACGGGCGATCGCTGCGGGCCGTGGTGCCCGCGAGGGCGAGGTGTCGTCGGCATCGCCCGGCTGCGGGGAGTCGTCGCGTCCGTCATCGCCGCCGTCGCCGGGCTCGCCGTCCGGAGCGATCTGAGCCACCATCGCGGCGATCGCCAGGTCGCCGTCGAGCCCGCGGCGTGCAGGACGCGACTGGCTGCCTGCTGCCCGGGCCGCCGACTCTGGGATGCCGGCCACCGCCCCCCACGGCTGCCGCGGCAAGACTCGCTCGGCAGCGGCGGCCGCTTCGCCCGCGGCCCCGGGCTGTCGCGAAGCGACCCGCTGCGAGGCCCGCCGGCCCCGCGATGACGACGAGGACGACGCCGACGAGGGGGGCAGCCCCGGCGGCCCGGTGGCATCGGGTTCGCCCGTCGGCTCGGCCACCGGCATCGACGCGGCCACGCTCGACGAACCGGGCAGTTCCTCCGGCCCACGGCGGCCGAGGCTGCCTGATCGGGAACTCGCCTGCGGATCCTTCGCCGCCGGGCTGCCCGCCGCGGCGAGGGCGGCTTCACGACTGATCGGCACCGCCAGGGTCGCGGCCGCGGCATCGATCCCCGCGGCCGAACGTGCCCCGCGGGCGACACCCACCGGCTCCCGCCGCGAGGCGGTGCGGGGACGTGGTTCGCTGGAAGCTGCCGCGGTGGGCCGCGGGCTGTCGGCGGCGGCCGGCGGCGGGCCGGCATCGGCAAGCGGCGCGACTGCGCCGGCGGCGGCCGCAGCCACATCAGCGACCGGCCGCGGCGAGGGTGGTCGCTGTGCAAGCGAGGGGGCGGGCGTTGGATCACGCTGTGCTTGGGTCGCCTCGCGTCGGACGGCCACCTTCGCCGGGGCCTCGAGAGCGGGGGCAGCTTCAGGCACTGCCGCGGGCCGGCGGGTGGTCGCCAGGCTCGGCCGACCACGTCGGCCACGGCGGGCTGCCTGGGGGCTCGGATCGACCGGCCGCGGTTTCGCGTCGCTGCGAGCCTCTGGCGGAGGCTCGGCCACGGCGCGGGCGACCGACTCAGGCACCGCCGCCTGCGGCCGGCTGGCCTGGGTGGAGCGTTTCGCCGGTGCGGCGGCAGCCTGCATCGCCGCCGCGGCGGCCCGCTCGAGCACGATCTTCACCGGTGCCTCCACCTCGATCGACGGCGTGCTGCGGCGGGCCACCGCCGGGGCCGATGTGCGACGGCGTTGCTGGGGCTCGACCTTCCCGGGCAGCTCCGCCTCCAGCGGCTGCTCGTGCACCGGCTCGCGAAGTTCGCTGCGACTCACGCTCAATTGGAAATCGGCGGCCCGCGGACGCTCCGCCTCGGCCTTGGCCGGCGACGGCCGCGGTGAGTCGACCGCCAGCTCCAGCGGCACCATTGAGAGTCCACCGAGAAACACCAGGTGCGCCGCGAGGCTCACCAGCGTGGCAAACTGCAGTCGCCGACCCGACCTGCGGCGGACTCGTGAAGCCACCGCCAGCATCACGGCAGTGGTCGTCGCCAGGGATCCCAGCCGCACCCAGGCATTGGCCAGCCAGCCCGCGGGTACCGCCCCGTCCGGGGGCCACGACCAATCGGCCCTGGCGGTGATTGCCGCAGCCACCAGTGTTGCCAGCAGCACGAGCACCGCGTTCGCCGGCCAGGCGTGTTCCTCCAGCAGCGTCGCCGGGCCCTCGCGGCGGGGCAGCCAGCGGCCGGGCGGCTCGTCGGGCACCGGCGGCGGATTAAAGGCGGTGGGCATGGCCAGCTCAGCGTTGCTCGAGTGACTGCACCTTGTAATCGGTCACACCCGCCTTCACGGCGGCGTTCATCGCACCGACCACGAACTTGTGCGGGGTGTTCTCATCGCCGCGGAGCACCACCGAAAGGTTGCCGGGGTTGTCGGCAGTCGCCTGCCGCAGGGCTGTCTCGATTCCTTCGAGAGTCTCCGGTTTGGCGCCGAGGAAATAGTTTCCGCCGCGGTCGATGTTGACCACGATCTCGCGGGGCCGGCTCGTGAGCGGCTTCGCTTCGCTCGCCCGTGGCAACACCACGTCGATCGAACGGTCGGCCTCCTCGAGCCTCGAGGCGACGAGGAAGAAGATCATCAGCAAAAAGACCACGTCGATCATGGGAGTCATCTCCAATGTGCCCCCTGCCCTGCCCTTCTCGATGCGAACGCTCATGGCGGAGGCTCTCCTCCCGCAACGCGGGGGCTATGACTCGACTCGTCGCGGAGGCTGCGGGGCGGCCCGGGGCACCTGCGGGACCTTCGCCGCCGGCGGGACGCCGTTGCCGCTCGCGGAGCGACGAGCGGCTCGCTCATACCAGCCGACCAGCGGCCAGAAGCGGTCGAGCAGTTCGTCGATCCTGCGAAAGCCGGCCAGGATCCTGCCCTCGAGGGCGTGGGCGAGCACCGCGGCGGGGACCGCCACGCAGAGCCCCGCGAAGGTGGTCACCAATGCCATCGAGATACCACCGGCGAGTTCGGCGGCACGATTCGCCCCCGGCGCGAGTTCGGCGGTCGTCGAGAAGGCGACGATCATGCCCTGCACGGTTCCCAGCAGGCCGAGCAGCGGAGAGACCGTCACCGCCAGGCTGATCGGGCGGATGTTGGCATACAGCCGCGAGGCCTCGCGATCCTTGGTGGCGGCCACCGCCGCCTCGACCTCAGGCAGCGGACGGCCGAGATTGTCAAGCAGCGTGCGGACCACGTCGGCGGCGACCGAGGGATGCTCGCGGCACATCCGCCGCAGGCTGCGGGGCTGCACCGGCCTCTCGCCGAGGGCCGCCTCGAGACCCTTGATGAGTCCCGAGGGAATCATCCGACCTCGCCGCAGGGCCAGGAGTCGTTCCAGGCTGAAGGCCACGACCACCAGCGAGAGTGCGAGAATCGGCCACATGAACGGCCCGCCGGCAAGGAACAGACCCAGCAGGGTGCGGGAATCCCCGGCCGTCTCGCGGCTCGAGGTATCACCGGTCTCGGCCGGCGGAGCCTCGAGGGCCGCCTTGGCCCTCGCCGCGGCTGCCTCCTCGTCGGCGGCCGCAATTCGCGTCGCTGTGCACAAGGCGACCGCCAGGGCCAGCGGCACGATCCAGGCTGTCCGCACACCGCTGCGCATCACGATTTCTCCCGACGGCTACCGGCGAGCTGCTCGAGCCTGCGACGGGCGAGGCCCGCCTGCTGGCAGTCGGGGTACCGCTCGAGGAGTTCTTCGTAGAGCCGGGCGGCCTGGTCGGGCCTCTCGAGCACCTCGAAGCAGCGGGCCGCCTCGTAGGTGGCCTGGGCCTGCCAGGGATGGAAGGCCGGCGGGGCCGCCTTCTCTCCGTAGCCGTAGGCGGCCTTGAAAAAGGTCTTGATCGCCTCGCGGTGCTTGCCCTGCTCGAAGAGCACCTCGCCCTCCATCATCCTGCCGCGGACGGCCAGTTCGCTCCGCGGCCCGTCGGCAAGCAGGCGGTAGGCCTCGGCTGCCTCCTCGAGCCGGCCGAGGTTCTGCAGGGCCCAGGCCCGGGCATAGCGGGCCTGCGGCGCGTAGGGCGAGTCGGGAAACTGCGCGAGCAGCCCATCGGCCAACTGCAGGCTCCGCTGGAAGTGGCCGCCGCGGGCCTGGGTGTCGGCCAGCCGCACGAGCACCAGGGCTCGCAGGTCGTCGGAAGAGAGCTTCTCACGGGCCCCCTCGGCGGCTGCAAGCGCGGCATCCGCCGCCTTGAAGTCACCCAGCCGGTGCCTCGCCTCGCCAAGCATCGCCCGGGCGTCGGCCGCGAGCCTGCCGCCGGGCGAGGCGGCAAGCTGTGCCGCAAACGCTTCGGCCGCCGCAGCATGGTCATCCTGCATGAAGGCGGTCCAGCCGAGCTTGTGCCGCGCCTGTTCGGTGATCTCGTCGGTGCCGGCCTTGCCCTGCGAATCAGAGAGCGAACCGATCGCCGAGGCATAGGCGGCCTTCGCCCGCGGGTAGTCACCGCGGGCATAGGCCGATTCACCCAGCTCGAGCCAGGCCTCGGCTGCATGCGGCGATTTTGGAAAGCGTTCCACCAGCCGGCGAAAGGCCTTCCCCGCCGCCTCGTTGTCATCCGCGTCGAGTCGGGCGAAACCGAGTTCGATCAGCACCCGGTCGGTCGCCTCGAAGTCGGGATTGCTCCCGAGGATTCCTTCGAAGACCGCCGCCGCCTCGGCAGGCTTGTCGAGACCGAGCAGGCAGAGCCCTTCAAGCAGCCCCGCCTCGCCCCGGGCCTGCGAATCTTCTTTGGGAAAGCGGGCGGCGCGGGCGTCGTCGAGGGCGGCGGCGTAGTCACCCGCCCGATAGCGAACGTCGCCGCGAGCGAGCCTCGCCGAAGCGGCCGCGGCGGAGTCGGGAGCCGCGCTGACAAGTTCGTCCCAGGCCCGCACCGCCTCCTCGCCGCGGCCGGCCTCCTCGAGCAGCCAGCCGGCAGCCAGGCGGGCATCGGCCGCCAGGGGGCCGTCGGCCGCCAGCGAAACGACCTTCCGGTAGGCTTCGATCGCCGCCTCGTCGCGGCCGGCCGCTTCACGGAGTCCGCCGAGGGCATACCAGGCCCGCTCGCTGCGCGGCATCTCGGGCATCTCGCGGACGAGCCGCTCGCACAAGGCCAGAGCCTCGGCCGTATCACCCTGCTTGGATCGCTCACCGACCACCGCGAGCATGGCCTCGCCGCGGATCCGCTCGACGTCGGCGATCATCGCCGCGGAAACCACGCCCTCGCCGGCCTTCGCCGCCCTTTGGGCAAACTGCTCGGCCCGGGCGACCGCCGCCGCCGGCCGGCCGTCGGCAACCGCCGCGGCGGCCGACATCGCCAGGGCGGGCACCGCCTCGGCGGACTGCGGATGCTCCTTGACGAGGCGTTCGTATTCCTTGGCCGCCTGCTGCTGCCGGTCGGGGATCGCCCACAGGCCGTCGGCCTTCGCGAGCATGAGCCCCGGCAGCCACGGCGAGCCCGCTCTCTGCTCCCGCATGATCCGCTCGATCCGCCCGCTGGCGATGTCGACCGCCTCGGCCGGACGCTCGGCGGCCTGTTCGAGGGCTGCCAGACGCAACGCCGCCTCGTCGCCGGTGAGCCCCGCGGCGGCAGCGGCGGCTTCGAGCAGCGGGCGGGCCTGATCCGCTTGATCGGCCTCGAGGTAGGCCGTGGCCGCCGAGACCGCTGCCGCGGGCTGCTCGTCGTCAGGAAGCAGACGGGCGAGCCTGGCATAGGCCTCGGCTGCCTGCGGCCACTGCCGGAGTTTCCAGCGGGCCCGGGCCACTCGGTCAATCGCATCGATCCGACGCGGCCCGTCCCTCGCGGCGACCGCCTCGGCCAGCTCCGCCGCCTGCGCGAGCTTCCCGGCGTCGAAGGCCAGATCGCTCCGCCAGATCGCCACGTCGTCAGACAGGTCGTGATCGGGAAACCGCTCGGCGAACGACCGCATCGCCGCCGCCGCCTCTTCGCCGCGGCCGGCCTCCGCCAGGCCCACCGCCCGGGCATAGAGAGCCTGCGGCACACGGGGTGAATCGGGATGCTGCTCGATCAGCCGGCCCCACGACGCAATCGCTTGCTTCTTGCGGCCAAGCTGCCAGAGGGCCTCGGCCTCCAGCGAGATCGCATCGGCGACTCGCGGATCATCGCCGGCCGCGGCGAGAAAGCCGCCCAGGGTTTTGACCGCCCGCTCGTAGCCGCCGCGGTCGCCCCCCCGTCCCGCAAGAAACTCGGCCCGGCCGAGTTCCCAGCGAGACTGCAGCAGCGTCTCGTCGAGACCTTCCCGCTTGCGGTCGGCCGCGTCGATTGCCTCGACCGCCTTGATCGCCGCGGCGAAGGCGTCGGTGGCCTGACGCGGCTCGTCGAGCTTCAGCAGGCAGATGCCGCGGTAGAAGGCAGCCTTTGCCGCCAGGGGATCGTTCGCAAAACTCGTCTCCAGCGACTGCCATTCCTCGGCCGCGAGGTCCCACTGTTCCCGATTCTGGAGGGCCGCTGCCGCGGCATAGGCCGCACGGGCTGCGGAACGGTTCTCACCGCCGGGCTCGGCCAGGGCCAGCGACGAACTCGCGGCGAACAACGCCAGCCCGACCACACACGCCCACGATCCTGCCCGCACGCCAGCCATTGCCCTCTCCGCTGCTCATTCCGCGACTGCCCGGCCCGCGGTCCTCCCGCACGACCCGAGCGTACCGCGCGGCGTCTGGCTGCTCAAAAAGCGAGCATCAAACCGGCCAGCTCGTGGCCGAACTCGGGCAGCCGGTATATTCATGGTCCGGCCCTTTGCGGGCCGCCGTTCCCGCCGCAGCCCCGCCCCTGGCGAAGCCCCGTCCTTGGAGTGCCCCATTGATCGTTCCGCTCGGCCTTTCCTGCTTCGCAGTCGGCAGCATGCCGATGCCCGCGGCCGACAGTGCGATCCAATTTGGCCACTGGCTGGCCTTCGGAATCTTTGTGGTGGTGATGCTCACGCTCGACCTGACGGTCTTCCACCGCCATGCCCACGAGCCGACCCTCCGGGAAAGCGGTTTCTGGACCTGTTTCTGGTCGGCCCTGGCGCTGGGGTTCAACGGAATCATCTGGTGGTGGCTCGGCAGCGACGCGGCGGTCGAGTTTCTCACCGGCTACCTCGTCGAGTGGTCGCTCTCGATGGACAACGTGTTTGTTTTTGCGGTTGTCTTCGCGACCTTCGGCGTGCCGTTGAAATACCAGTATCGCGTGCTTTTTTGGGGCATTCTCGGGGCGGTGCTGATGCGGTTGACCTTCGTGCTGATTGGGGCGGAGCTGATCGCGAGGTTCAAATGGATCTTCTGGGTCTTTGGAGCCTTTCTGGTTTTCACCGGGCTCAAGCTGGCCTTCAAGAGCGAGCAGGTGCATCCCGAAGACAACTTTCTGCTGCGGCTGGCGCGGCGGGGGATGCCGATCACCAACCAGCCGCACGGCGATCGGTTCTTCATTCGGGAAGGGGGCCGGATGGTGGCCACGCCGCTGTTCCTGGTGCTCTTGGTGGTCGAGAGCACCGACGTGCTCTTCGCCGTTGACAGCGTGCCCGCGATCTTCGGTGTGGTCACCGAGGGCACGCCCTACTTCACCTTCGTGGTCTTCACCTCCAACGTCTTTGCGATCCTCGGCCTGCGGGCCCTCTACTTTCTGCTGGCCGGAGTGATGGATCTCTTCCACTACCTCAACTACGGCCTCGCCGCGGTGCTCGTCTTCGTGGGTGGCAAAATGATCGCCGAGGCGGCCCGCCACAGTGAGTGGCTTGCCGAGTATGGCGGCTGGGATGCCCATGCCGAGGGCCATCTCGTCCCGCCCTGGGCATCGCTCGTGGTGGTGGTGGGGCTGATCTCGCTGAGCGTGGCCGCCTCGCTGCTGATCCCGGCCCGGCATGCTCCCGCCATCGCCGAGCAGGCCGAGAGCAGCGACGAGGTTTCCGGCTGAGAGCACGGCTCTGCGGCCTTCCCTCAGCCGCCGGGTATCTCCACCACCAATCCGTCGGCGATGAGCCGCTCCCGCAGCCGCCGGTAGTCGACCGCCTGCACGCTCGTACCGCCGTCAATCGCCAGGCAGGCGGCCGTGCCGGCACTCTGGCCGAGGATCATGAAGACCGGCTCCATGCGGATCGATCCGAAGGCGATGTGCGTCGCCGAGAGGGCCCAGGGGACGAGCAGGTTTGAGCATTCGCCCTCCCGCGGCACGATCGCCCGGTAGGAAATTGCATACGGTTTCCCACCGAGGAAGGCCTGAATGTCGCCCTCGTTCCTGACCATGCCCCCGTGCACCACACGCTGGGTGTTGTGGGAGTCGAGCGTGTAGGCGGCCAATCCCACCGGGTCGGGCACGGGCAGCTTTCGCCTGCAGTGGTTCTCCGTCATCACGAAGTCGGACCGCATCCGCCTGGCCTCCCTGATGTAGAGGTTGTAGGGCCAGTTGCCGTTATCGGTGAACTCATCGCGGGCCAGCCCCCAGCGGGCATGGGCCTCGCGAATCGGCTCGGGCACCCGCGGATGGTGCTGCAGCGTCCAGAGCAAGCCCAGCTGCCAGTCGCGGTGCCTGGCGGCCAGCTCTTCCCGTTGGCGGTGGTTGAGCGTGGCCCAGTTCCAGTCGTCGCCGTAATTCATGCCGATGAAGTCGGTTGAGATGCCGCCGGTGTTGTTGCTGTCGGTCTTGCCGTTGGGCATGGGCGAGGTCTTGAAAAACCCGCCACGCTGGCCCTGCTCGATCGCCCGGAAGAGCAGTTCATAGTCGGCCGCGTCATAGCCTGACGGCTTCTCGATGGCCAGGCGGTTTTCCGGCACGTCGGTGAGCACCATGCGGTAGCAGTAGGCCTGCAGACGGTGGTCGCCCTCTCCCGAGTCCCCGCCGAGGTCCGGATTGACCCCGGCGAGCAGTCCGCTGGAGGCATCGCCCTTGACGACGTGGGGATCGATGCCATCGGGCAGCTGGTTTTTCCGGGAGACGCCGGTGTTGCCGTTGCCTCGCTCGCCGAACTCGTCGTTGGATTCCCGGCCTACCACGAACGACACCCCGGCCGCGGCGAGCAGGTCGCCCTCGTAGGAGGCGTCGATGAAGACCTCGGCCTCGAGCCTGGTGCCGTCTTCGAGGAACAGGCCGCTGATCCGTGTGCCCGACTTGGCAACGCCGTTTGTCAGGTCGAGTCGCCCGCGAACCCGTGCCACGCCGGCCTCGGCCAGCAGCGAATCGAACACGGCCTCCGCCACCCCCGGCTCGAAGACGGATGCCAGCTGCGTTTGGGGATTGAACCCGGGTACGCCCTGCCCCTTGTTGCCGAAGTCGGCGCGACGTTGCCACTTCCAGGCCGCCGCGTCCTGATAGTGCTCGTAGACACGGTGGTAGAACTCGCGCGAGAGCCCGCCGAGGATTGCCGGGCTGCCCACGTCGGTCCACCCCAGGCCGCTGCTGGTCATGCCGCCGAGATGGCCATGTTGGGAGACCAGCACGACCGCCTTTCCCATGCGAGCGGCCTGCACCGCTGCGGTCACTCCGCCGGAGGCGTCGCCATAGACGACCACGTCGGCGGTGTGCGGCGTGTTGCCGGCCCAGGCGGCCGGGGCGACCAGACAGACCAACGCCGCACGTGCCACGGCCATGGCCAGCCGGCTCGGGGCCGATGACTCATCGATCGTTGCCGTCGGCTGAAGCATGGGTCTGTCTCCTCGATTCTCAAAGCCTCGTGGGCCGGGCAACGGCCCGGTAAACCTCCTCGTGGCCGCCGGCCATCGCCGCCCAGGAGTGCCGTCGACGGGCGAGAGCATGGCCGGAGCGTCCGCAGGCGGCCGCCCGCTGCGGGTCGTCGGCAAGCTCGCCGATCGCCGCGGCCAGCGAGGCCGCATCGCCCGGGGCATGGCCCACGCCACAGGCCTCGCCACCGTGCCCCTCTTCCTGCCCGCCGAGATACTCCGGGAAGCAGCCGTGCCGCGGGGCCACGACCGGCACTCCGGCGGCCATCGCCTCGAGCACCGGCAGGCCCTTGGCCTCAGGGTGGGTGGTCGGCATCGCGAAGAGGTCAATCTGACTGAGGAGATCGAGCTTGCCCTGGCGGTCGACCTGGCCGAGCCAGCGGACATCCTCCGCGATGCCGAGTGATTCGGCCCGTTCGCGGCAGCGGCGAAGATAGTCGGCCTCCGCCGCCACGCTCGCCCCGGCGGCAAGCAGTTCCACGTCGCGGTTCGCCCGCAGCAGCCCGACCGCCTCGACCAGCAGGTGCAGCCCCTTCTCCGGGCAGGCCCTGGCCAAAAAGCCGACCCGCAGCGGCCCGGAACGCCGGGCGGCGAGGTCAGGCGGCGTTTCGGGGAAGCCGGCGGTGTCGATCCCGTGGGGCACGATCTCGATTCTCGAGCGGTGCAGCCCGAGGTAGTCGGCCATGAACTCGGCGAAGAAATCGTTGAGGGCCACAAAGCGATCGATGTCGGCGGCCCGCTGCCGCAGGAGGCTGCGAATCTTCGTGTACCACGGCTCGGGGATGCCCTCCACGAAGAGGTCCTCGCCCGAGAGCGTGGCCACGATGCCCGCCCCGGTGGTCTGCCGGATGCGGCGGGCGAGCCCCGAGAGCAGCACGTTGGAGAGATGCACCACGTCGGGCCGCGGCTCCCGGGCGAGTCGCCGGGCGAGTTTCTCGATCTCCTTGGCCTGCCGGCCCGTCTCGCCGGCGAGGGTGCTTGCGGTCAGCCGGCCGAGATCGGCCGGGGTGGTCGTGCCGGTCCGGGATGAGAGCCATTCAAGCAGCCACCGCCTGTCGAGCAGCCGATCGACAAACCAGGGCGTGTGGCGAAAGACAGCCAGGTGCTCCTGGAGATAGACATTCAGCCCGCCGAGCACGATTTGCGGCTCGGCGACGTTCTGCTCGTCGGTGGTGGTCGGCACGTAGGCCGGCAGGAGGATCGCGTCGAGGCCACGAGCCCGCAGGGCCCGCACCAGGGTGTTGTCGTGCAGGCAGCTGCCGCAGATGCGACCGCCGGCTCCGGCGGTAATGTGCACGACCCGCATCGGTGATCCCCGGCCGCTAGGCACGGCCCTCGAGGTGCACGAGCACCAGCGCCAAATCGGCCGGGGTGATCCCGCTGACACGCCCGGCCTGACCGAACGTCGCAGGACGGATCCGGGAGAGCTGCTCGCGGGCCTCCGCCCGCAGGTGCCGCACGGCGGCATAGTCGAAGCCATCGGGAATCAGCCGCTCGGCATGCCGCTGCTGCCTGGCGATCCGCTGCCGTTCGAGGGCCAGATAGCCTTCGTAGCGAACGTCGTTTTCGATCTGCACCGCCGCGTCCGCCGGCACCGCAGCCAGCGACGGCTCCACCGCCACGCAGTCGGCCCAGGAGACCTCCGGCCGCCGCAGCCGCGCAAGCAGGCTCACCCCCTCCAGGCGACAGGCCTCGAGGCAGGCCCGCGCCGCCTCGATCGCCGCCTGCTTCCCGGCGAGCCGCGTCTGGCGATACGAACCGACCAGGCCCGCGGCCGCGGCGAGCGGCGTCAGCCGACGGTCGGCATTGTCGTGCCGCAAGGCGAGGCGGTGCTCGGCCCGGCTGGTGAACATTCGATACGGCTCGTCCACACCGCGGGTCACGAGGTCGTCGATCAAGACCCCGATGTAGGAGCCCTCCCGCGAGAGCTCGAGCGGTTCGCGGCCGGCGACAGCAAGCGCCGCGTTGGCCCCGGCCACGAGCCCCTGCGCCGCGGCCTCCTCGTAGCCGGTCGTGCCGTTGATCTGGCCGGCCATGAACAGCCCGTCTGCCCGCTTTGTCTCGAGCGATAGCCGAAGCTGGTCGGGCGGGCAGTAGTCGTATTCGACCGCGTAGCCATACCGCATGATCACCGCATCGGCGAGACCCGGAACGAGCCGAATCATTGCGTCTTGCACGTCGCGTGGCAGGCTCGTGGAGATGCCGTTGACGTAGATCTCGCGGGTCCGCCGCCCCTCCGGCTCGAGAAACAGCTGGTGGCTGTCGCGGTCGGCAAAGCGGACAACCTTGTCCTCGATGCTCGGGCAGTAGCGGGGACCGCGGGAGTCGATCCTGCCGGAATAGATCGGGGCCCGATGGAGATTGGCCCGGATCAGCTCGTGCAGCTCGGGGGTCGTGCGGGTGATCCAGCAGGGCATCTGATCGCGGTCGATCGCATCGGTGAGAAAGGAGAACGGCTGCGGCCGCTCGTCGCCGGGCTGTTTGTCAAGGCAGGCGAAGTCGATCGAGCCGGCCGCCAGCCGACAGGGCGTGCCGGTCTTGAAGCGGTCGATGGCAAACCCCAGGCGGGCCAGGGCCCCGCTCACGCCGGCGGTGGTGCCCTCCCCTGCCCGGCCGCCGGCGGCCCGGGCCTCGCCGGTGTGCATCACGGCCTGCAGGAAAGTTCCAGTGGTGAGCACCACCGCAGCGGCACGGTATTCCGCCCCGCCGCGGACGGCCACGCCGGTGATCCGCCAGGCCGCGGCCCCCGCCGCGGCCCTGCCGGTCGGCTCGGCGATGAGGTCCTCGACCTGCTCCTGTCGCAGATGCAGGCCGGGGGTGGCCTCGAGTTCCTCCTTGATCGCGGCCTGATAGAGACGCTTGTCGGCTTGCGCCCGCGGGCCGTGCATCGCCGGACCCTTGGAGCGGTTGAGCACGCGGAACTGGATGCCGGTTTCATCGATCGCCCGGCCCATCAGTCCGCCCATCGCATCGACCTCGCGAACGAGCTGGGCCTTGCCCACGCCGCCGATGGCGGGATTGCAGCTCATCTGGCCGACGGTATCGAGGTTGGCCGTGAGCAGGGCCACCTTCGCGCCGAGCCGGGCGGCGGCCGCGGCGGCCTCGGCCCCGGCATGGCCTCCGCCGACGACGACGACGTCGTAGTGATAAGACACGCTCATTGACGACCGACCGATCGAGTATCCGTGGCGGTTCTCGCATCGCCGCCGGCATCCTTGCCGAAATCCCGCAGCCCCGCCCGGGCCAGTGCGATGCACGCCTCAGTATCCCGCCGGTGGGCGGGCTTGGCGAGCTGGGGCTCCATCAGGGTGATCACCTTGCCAAACCACTCGGCCGCGACAGATCGCTCGCCCCGCACCGCCGCCAGCCTGCCCCGCTGCTGGCAGACTCGCGACAGCAGTGCGGCATGGTCCCAGACGCCCGGCGCCACGACTTCGAGCAGTTCGATTGTCTCGGCAGCTTCGTCGAGGGTGGCGGTCGCCTCGGCAAGACGGCCGGCTCTTTCGAGCAGGCCCGCCGCTTCGAGATGCGCGTCGACCAACTCCTCGTGCAGTCCATGCACGCTCTCGCCGGGGAGCGGCTCCGCCGCCGCGAGGCAGAGCCGCCGACGGCTCTCAGCCAACTCAATCGCCTCCTCCAGCGAGCCTTCCTCTGCGGCAAGCCGGGACAGCCGCTTGAAGCCCATGCTCACCATCTGCGACAGATAGCTTCGCTGCGGCACGGTGAGTGGCATCGGCTGCGGGGCGTCGAGGACCGCACCGATCTCGTGCACGAGCCGCTCGGTCCAGCGACGGCACTCCTCGAAATGCTTCGAGTTCCAGCTACACACCTCCGCGGTCACCAAGGCATGCGCCTCCTGGGCGAGCAATGAAAACTCCGTCGGTTCAGCGGCACGAAGTTCCCGCAACTGTGCGAGTGCGTCATCGAAGGCCGCGTTGCCTTCGTGATACCGCTGCTGCTCGTGGAGAAAGATTCCCAGATCGAGCAACGCCCCGGCCTTCGCCCGGCCGCGATCCGGCAGATCCGGCGGGGCCAGCTCGAGCGTCGCGAGCGACCGTCGGGCAGACGCAACCGCCTCGTCGGTGCGACCGAGGTGGTAGAGAAATGTCCGCTGCGCGTGGAGGCTGGCAAGACGCTGCGAAAAGCAGCGGGTATCGCGGGGCTGCAAGGCCGCCAACTCGTCAAGCAACGCCAGCAGCCGCTCGTGACAATCCACCGCCTCGTCATAGCAGCTGACATCGGCAAACAGCCGCGACACCCGTTCGAGCCCCTTGATCCGGAATCGCAGCGCCTCGACGGGCTCGTTTCCCAGCGGCCAGCCGGCAAACTCGTCGCGGATCTCCCTGAGAAAATCGATATGGCCGGTGTCGTCCGGCCGGCTGCGGTGAATCATCTGCTCGATCAATTCGCCGGTCAGCCGTCTCATCGAACGGGCCGCCACACCGGTGGAGTGTTGGGCGAGATGCTCGCTGCGGTCGATCTGGATGCGGGCCGCGGCAACCGTGGCGAGGTGGTAGGCCAGCCCGCCGCCAGCCGCCGCAGCGAACATCGCCGACAGGCCGACGGCGGCGGTGAGCACCGGCCGCCGGCGAACCGTCCGAGCCAGTCGCCGCAACGGCGAGGCCGGCCTCGCCCGCACCGGCAGCCCCGCGACGAAGCGGTGCAGGTCGTCGGCGAGCTGCGACGCGGAGGCGTAGCGACGGGAAGGCTGCCGTTCGAGACACATGCCGACGATCGCCCGCAGGTCTCGCGGCAGCCGGCGACAGGCGGCCGGCCAGGTGATCTCGCTGCGAGCGGCCTGCTGCAGCGAGGCGGCGGCGGTGGCGGCCTGGTGCGGCGGTGTGCCGGCAAGCAGGGCAAAGGCCAGGCCGCCGAGGCCGTGGATGTCGGCCGCCGGGCCCGGTTCGCCGAGTTCGGCTGCGAGGCCCGTTTGCTCCGGCGCCATGTAGGCCGGCGTGCCGAGGGCCGCGGCGTCGTGCGTGAGTTGCTGCGAGAATTCAGCCGGCCTGGCCAGGCCGAAGTCGGCAAGTTTGGGCACGCAGCAGTCCCAGTCGGAAGCGTCCGGGCCGGCCAAAAGCACGTTGTCAGGCTTGATGTCGCGATGGATGATGCCCAGGGAATGCACGGCAGCGACCGCCCGGGCAAGATCTCGCACGATCCGGGCTGCCTGCCGGGGCGTGGGCAGGCCCGTGTCGATTCGCTGCTGCAGGCTTGGGCCGTCCACCCATTCCATCACGAGATACGGAATGCCTTCGGCTTCGCCCGCCGAGTAGACAGCCACGACGTTGGCGTGGCTGATCCGGCCCAGCACGACCGCCTCACGCTTGGCCCGGGCCCAGGCGGTCTGCGAACCGGCCGATGCGGGCCAGAGCAGCTTCACGGCCACCTGTCTGTGGAGTGCCGCGTCGCACGCTCGGTAGACGATTCCCATCCCGCCTCGGGAACGCGGTTCGAGATCGGCCAGGCCGGGAAGCACGGGGATCGCGCGGGGGATTGCAGCTGAGCGACCGCCCCCTTGCGGCAGCGAGGGAGGGGTGGCCGCGAGCCGATCCCGCACATTGCGGGTGAAGGTTGAGAGGGCGTCGGCAGGGGTCGTGGAGGCCTGCCGGCTCCAACCCGGGGCCAGGCTTTCAAGAGCCGACGAGCAGGAGCCGCAATGCTCGAGGTGGAACAACACCGCCTCGCCCAGTGGCCGATCAAGCTCGCCCCGCGTCAGCCGGGCGAGCGTCATCTCGTCGGGGCATGCGAGGGTGGTCATGGTTGCTGATGCCGCCCGCCCCGGGCGGACGCGGATACGCGGTCGCACCGGTCGGACACGCCGGAATCCACGTTGACGAGGGGTTTCAGCCGGGTGGGAATCACGCGGCGTTCCCCGTGAGAATAGCAGACTGCGGCGCAGGCTGGGGCTCCGGCTGCGGCCCCGTGACACAGCCTGCCGACCTGCTGCGGCGATCCCAACGGCCGGCCTGTCACTACCGCATGCGAAAGAAACTCCTCGAGCGGCTGGCGATTGCCGGCCTCGTCGCCGTCTCCATTCTGACCGGCTCGGCCCATGCCACGACGATCATCGTCGACGACTTTGGCGGCTTTGCCTTTGCCGGTTCTGCTTCATCGCACACCGTGACCTCATCGAACCTTGGCGGATTTGATGCAAGCGGCTCGGATAAGCTGGTCGTTTCGATCACGGGCGAACGCAGTGGAACGTCGAACAACACGGTATCAGGCGTGACCTACGGCGGTGTTCCGCTGACACAGGCGATCGCAGTCGATTCACAGCTCACCTCCGCCCGCAAACACTCGATTTGGTATCTCGACGATGTCAATGTCAGCGGCGACATCGTCGTCAGCTATGTGCAGAGCCAAAGCGGAATCGGCCTCAGCGCCGTGGCGTTGACCAATACGGTGGCTGGCGTTGCGGCTACTATCAGCAATGGTGCGATCACCACGACGAGTGCCGGTGAATTTGTCATCGCCGCTGCGATTGCCAACGGCGACCCCGTCTCCGCGAATGGTCCGCTGACGCCTTTGCTGTCATCCGCCGATGGTTCCACCGGGTCCTCGACTGGTGCGGCCGGTTACTCCATCGTGCCGACTGCGGGATCCTTCACACCCGATTTCGCCGGTGATGAATCATTTGTCGCCGCGTCGTTCCAAGCCGCTGTCCCCGTCCCCGAGCCGTCTTCGCTGACGGTCGGCCTGATCGGTCTGGGCGGTTTGCTTGTCGCCCGGCGTCGCCGTGCCTGACTCTTCGGCTGCCGCCTGCGTCGCGGCGCGGCCGAGAAGGCCACGGTGGCGGTAGTGGTCGTCGGCAGGATAGGCTACGTGTTTATGGCAGTGCCGCGTTCGTACACCGCCAGTGCCGCGTCGATGTTGCTGGCTGCCGCTTGCCCCATGCAGTGAAATTCATGCACCGCACACTCTGTTTTGCAGCCTGTCTATTTGCAGCCTGTTTATTTATTGGTATCGCCGCCGCCACGTTGCCGCTGCCGGCTCTCGCGGACAATCCCGTCCCGGCCACCATCCCCGAATATGACGGCAAACCCGGTTCTTCAGACGAGCCGGTGAAAATCTACATCTTCTCCGGCCAGTCCAACAGCCTCGGCTTTGGCCGCGTTGAAGGCGGCGAGTTGCATTACTCGAGCATCCTGCTGTCCGCCGATCCGAATATCAAGACGGCCCGACTGCCCGTAGGAACTTCGGGGCTGCTGCCCCACCACGTCTTCATCTCCAAGGAGGGACCGGAGCCGGGGGCGACGGTGAAAGTCTTCAAGGGACTATTCGAGCCCGACGCGGACTACGCCGCAATCAGGGCGGTTTCGACCGGCACCCTGCCGCTTGGCGATGTGACCGCCGATTTGCCGACGATCGACGGCCCACACACCTGCGTCGTGGAAGGCTATCTGGAAGTCCCCGTGACCGGGATGCACGAAATCCATCCCGGCTTCGGCGACAGCGAATTCGCGGTGGTCACGCTCAACGGCCGGGAGGTTTACCGCAAGCTCACCGAAGAGCCCGCCACCCTCACCACAATCAATTTGGAGGCCGGCATCCGCCATCCGGTGACCATCACGTACACCAAGGGTGGCAAGGCGGCCTTCTGGATGGAACTGGTCGATCTCAAGCCGCGAGGTTCCCTGCGGTCGATGATCGAGGACATGGGCCAGTTCCCCAACCTCCTCGATGAGAGGGGTGAGTGGGTTGTTCGCAAAGATGCCCACGTGAACGACGCATACATGGGCAAGGGCAAGGACGCCCCCTTCAGCCCGATGTGGCGGGGGGGCACCTTCGGCCCGGAAGTGGGCTTCGGGTCCGTGATCGCCACCTATCACGACGAGCCGGTGATCCTGATGAAAGTCGACATCGGCAACCGCAGTCTCGGGTGGGACATCCTGCCGCCGGGCAGCGAACGGTTCCAAATCGGCGACACGATGTACGCCGGCTACAAGGACGGCCAAAGCAATTGGCCGGTCTCTCAGGGCGAGCCAAAACAAGGCGGCTGGTATGCCGGCAAACAGTACGACGAATACACCGCGTCGATCCACCATGTGCTCGACAACTTCGCGGAAATCTACCCCCAGTACGCGGATCAGGGCTACGAAATCGCCGGCTTTGTCTGGTGGCAGGGACACAAGGACCAAAACGAGGTCCATGCCAGCCGCTACGCAACGAACTTCGCCAACCTGGTCAAGGCCTGGCGCAAGGAGTTCAACGCACCGAACGCGCCATGGGTGCTGGCCACGATCGCCTTTGACGGCTGGAAGTTGAGCGGCCCGGGCAAGATGGTGGCCGAGGCGCAGCTCTCCGTCGATGGCGATGCCGGTGTTTTCCCGGAGCACAAGGGCAACGTGAAAACCGTCGAGGCCCGCGATTTCTGGCGCGAGCCGGGCGAATCCCCCAAGAACCAGGGCTACCACTACAACCACAACGGCGAGACTTATTTCCTCGTCGGCGACGCCCTCGGACGCGCGATGGTCGAGTTGCATGGCGGGAAGGTCGAGCCCCGCGTTGGCCGCGAGCGTGTGGCGACCCCCGAGTCATGGCCGGAAAAACCCGACCTCTCCCAAGCCGCGCAGATGCTCTTCACCAACGAGTTTCTCTCTCCCTGGGCCAAAGGCGAGAACAAGCCCACCAAAGAAGAACTCGCCGCAATGGCTCCGGCGATCAAGCCCTTCATCATTGGCAGCCTGATCCCGGATTTCATCCGTAACAAAATCTATGTCCCCGCCTACCAACGAAAGGGCGTGTGGGCCGCGATGATCGTGTCCGGGGAAGCCCCGGATGAGAAAACCGAGAAATCAGCCATTCTCGACTCCAGCGGTCTGGACGACCTCATCGGCTTCTACAGCACCGCGGGGATCGATGACTTCCGCTGGAAACCCTTCGGCCCCGACATGCGGACCAGCGAGTGGGAATACCACAGCTTCACGCCCGACGAGCCGGTTACGGCGAAAGACAAGACGCAATATCGCAAGGTCAAGATGCCGGCGGGCATGGAAAACTGGTACGCCACCGATTTCGACGCCGTGAAAGCCGGCTGGAAGACCGGTCGCGGTCCATTCGGACAGAGAAATGGCGAGCAAAAGGCACTGATGGATGAATGCCGCAACCCGCAGTGCCGCTGTGACGTCACGCCCAACACCTTGTGGGAAAACGACGCCCTGTTCATTCGCCAGACCTTTGATGTGCCGAAGCTGAAGGAAGGCCACCGATATCGCCTGGTCATCGGTGGCGGAAACCACGGCTGGGCCGGAGAGGGCTTTGTGGTCTACCTCAACGGCAAAAAGTTCGCCGAGGAAACGCATGCCAAGTTCAAGAAGGGAGGCACCAGCGGCATCTACTTCTACAAGGATTTCCTGCCCGAGTTGGAGTCGGGCACGATCACCCTGGCAGTGCATTCCTTCCTTCGGCGCTCCGGTCATTCAGGCAAAGACGCCCCGCCCCGCGGCCACCTCAGTGTCTGGCTCGAAGAAGCGAAAATGCCTCCGCTGCTCCTCGAGGAAGTCAACCGCCGGGAGAAGGCAAAAGCCGCGGTGACCAAAAACCAGTAGCTCCGATCTGGCAAGCCCCCGGAAAGGCCACACCGCTAGCGCCCCCCCGGGATGGCGCCACCAAAAGAAAGGGCGAGGCTACCGGGAGGAGAGAAGATCGCCGCGGAGCAGATCGACGGCCCTCGTTTGGCACCGAGCCTACGCCATGCGTGTTTTTGCGACGCTTGCCGCAATCTCTTTCCCGCTTGCGGGCGTCGGCGTTTCGGCGGCTGATCCTGCCGCACCACCCCCGAACATCGTGCTCATCAACGCTGATGACCTCGGCTACGGGGACCTCGGCTGCTACGGCGCGACCAAGCTCAAAACACCGAACATCGATCGTCTTGCCCGTGAGGGACGGCGTTTCACCGACGCCCACGCCGCCGCCGTCTGCTCCCCCTCCCGCTACGGGCTGCTCACCGGACAGTACCCGCTGCGGAAAAACTTCTGGGGGCCGATCGGTCTCTATCAGCCTTTGACGATCGACGTCGAACAGCCCACCCTCGCGAGCGTCTTGAAGTCGGCTGGCTATGCGACCGCCATCATTGGCAAGTGGCACCTCGGCTTTGGCCGGGGCCGCACAGACTGGAACAAGCCGCTCGCGCCCGGGCCGCTGGAGGTTGGCTTTGACTCGTGCTTCGGCATGCCGACGGTCAACAGCGGCCCGCCGGGGGTCTATGTTGAAAACCACGGCGTGGTCGGCTTTGATCCGGCGGATCCCTTCGTGCCCGGCCAGAAGTCGGTGACGCAACGGTGGCCGGAAAAGGGGGGTTACGCAAGCATTGGCGGCGCTCGGGCCGCCTTCGAGCGCTACCGTGACGAGGAGGTCGGCACCACATTTGCCGAAAAAGCGGTCGAGTGGATTGCAACACGGCAGCAGCAGGCCTGGAAGCTGGGCCACCGACTCAACGGCGACTTGCTCGGCTTCAAGTTCGGTGCCTGGGAGGGGGGCCACCGGGTTCCTTTCATTGTTCGTTGGCCGGGCAAGGTGCCCGCCGGCACAACTTCAGACGCGTTGCTCAGCCAGATTGATCTGATCACCACCTTCGCCGCAGCCGCCGGTGCGGCTATCCCGCAGGCCGTGGTTGACGGCGTCAATCAGCTTGCGGAGTTCACCGGCACAGCCACCGGCCCGGCCCGGGAACATCTTGTGATTTCCCCCAACAGCCCCCGCCATCTCACCCTCAGGCAGGGCCGCTGGCTGCTGGTTCCGGCACAGGACGAAGGGGGGTTTCAAGGAAAGAAACCTGGCGACCACACCCTCGGCGGAGCGGCGGCTCAGCCACTCACCGGCCTGGTCAACAGCGATGTTGTCGACGGTCAGATCCGACCTGATGCCCCACCGGTCCAACTCTACGACCTCGCCGCCGACCCGCGACAGACCACGAATCTCGCGGCGCGACAGCCTGAGGTGGTCAAGCGGATGCTGGCCGAGTTGGCTTTGTGGCGAGAACACATCCCCGCATCACCACCCCTCGGATGGATCAACCTGCAAGCCAAGGGGCCGAAACAGCGGTGATCCTGCCGCCGAGGGCCGCATCCTGCCGCCCAACAGGACAGCCCGGCGAAGACAGGCCTTTGACGGCCTCGCCGCGGAGGTGCGATACTCTTCTCCGCACGCCAGGCGGTTCCGTGCCGGCTGCTTCAAACGGTCCTCACGCCGAGGGCTCCCGCCTTGAAGCAGCCGCCTGCCTTCAACCACGGAGTTCGCCATGCCCGTCTACGCTCCCGACTCGGTGACGTTTCCCTCGCCGGCGGCCCACGGCTTCCTGATCGACATGGATGGGGTCATCTACCGGGGCAGCGAACTGATCCCCGGGGCCGACCGCTTCATCGCCGAACTGCTCGACCTCGACCTGCCCTTCTTCTTCCTCACCAACAACAGCCAGCGGCCCCGCCGCGACGTCGTCACCAGGCTCCGCCGGCTCGGGATCGCGGCCGACGAGTCCCATATCTTCACCTGCGCCATGGCAACCGCCCGCTTCCTGGCCGACCAGAAGCCCGGGGGCACCGCCTACGTGATCGGCGAGGGAGGCCTCCTCCACGCCCTCCATGAAAACGGCTACGCCATCGTCGATCACGACCCCGACTACGTGGTCGTGGGCGAGGGCCGGACGGTCACCTTCGAGATGGTCGAGACGGCCGTGCGAATGGTGATGGCCGGCGCCAAGCTGATCGCCACCAACCTCGACCCCAACTGCCCGACGCACGCCGGACTGCGGCCGGGGTGCGGGGCGATCGTGGCGATGCTCGAGGCGGCGACCGGCCGGCGGGCCTTCAGCGCGGGCAAGCCGAGCGCCGTGATGATGCGGGCGGCCCGCAAGGAACTCGGCCTGGATGCCTCGCGAACCACGATGATCGGAGACACGATGGAGACCGACATTCTCGGCGGGGTGCAGCTGGGCTACCGCACGATCCTGGTCCTCTCCGGAGGGACCGGCCGCGATGACCTGGCCGACTTCGCCTACCGGCCCGACATGGTGGTCGGATCGATCGCCGACCTTTCCGCCGCGGAACTTGCCGGCCTCGCAAGCGGACCGGCCGAGCCTCTCGGCAGTTCAGCCGGCGAGTCCAGCGAGGGGTGACCGGCCCTTGCTCGGCGGCCGGCTCGCAGGTCCTCCGCAGACTCTCAGGTGTGGGAGTAGCTGCGCCGCGGTTCGGCCTGCGGGGAAGCCGCATGGCTCGCGAAGTGGTCCACCGCGTCGCGGATGTCACGCAGCAGGAGATCGGCCATCTCGAGGTTGAAGTCCCGCCGCACGAGAATCCGCTGGAAGGCGGTGCTCGCAAGCTCGCCGGTGAAGGGGTAGGCCGGCACCTGCCAGCCCCGCATCCGCAGCCGGTCGGAAAGGTCGTAGAGCGTGAAGCCGGGGTTTGCCCCCTTGGCGATCGTCCAGACGACCGCGGGGATGCCGCGGGTCGGATCGCCATCGTGGACAATCTCAAGGCTGTCGATTTTGTCGATCGCCCCGGCGCAGTGCCGGGCCACCGCGTGGGACTGCCCGTGGATCGCCGCGTAGCCGGCCCGGCCGAGCCGCGTGAAGTCGTAATACTGGGCGATCACCTGGCCAGCCGGCCGGGAGAAGTTGATCTGAAACGTCGGCATGTCGCCGCCGAGATAGCTGACATGGAAGACGAGGTCGTCGGGCAGATCGGCCGGTTCCCGCCAGAGCACCCAGCCCACGCCCAGCGGAGCCAGACCGAACTTGTGGCCCGAGGCATTGATGCTCTTCACGCGGGGCAGGCGAAAGTCCCAGGGATCGCGGTCGGGATCGGTGAACGGAGCCAGAAACCCTCCGCTTGCGGCATCGACGTGGATCGGAATGTCGAGGCCGGTCTTCCGCTCGTGCTCGTCGAGGGCTGCGGCGATCGCCGGCACATCCTCATAGAGCCCGTGGTAGGTGACCCCCATCGTGGGCACCACGAAGATCGTGTTTTCGTCGACACGCTCCAGCACGTCTTCGGGAGCCATGCAGAGGCTCCCCGGCCGCATGCCCACCTCCCGCAGTTCGATATCCCAGTAGCGGGCAAACTTGTGCCAGCAGATCTGCACGCTGCCGCAGACCATGTTGGGCCGGTCTGCCGGCTTGCCCTCGGCCTTCCGCCTGGCACGCCATCGCCACTTGGCCGCCATCCCGCCGAGCATCGCCGCCTCGCTCGAGCCGACCGTGGAGCAGCCGGTGGCGGTGCCGGGGGCATGCCAGAGGTCGGCCATCATGCTCACGCACCGCCGCTCGATCTCGGCTGTCTGGGGGTATTCGTCCTTGTCGATGAGATTCTTGTCGATTGACAGATCCATCAGGGCGTGCACCGCCGGGGCTTCCCAGGTCTGGCAGAAGGTGGCCAGGTTCTGCTTGGAGTTGCCATCGAGCAGCAGCTCCTCGCTGATCGCCTGATGGATCGCATGCGGCTCGGCACCGGCAGCCGGGAAATGATCCCGCGGCAGTTCCGAGGTCAGCAGAAAGTCGGGCGGGAAGCCGGCCTCCACGGCGTCGGTGGGCGTGGCGGCCGGCGGGGCGGCGGGGCGAACCTGGTGCAGCGGCATAGGGCTTTCGGGGGAACGTGGAACAAAGCCGCATGATACAGCACCGGCCGGCGACGCATCACCGGCTCGATACCTCGCCGAAGTAGCGGCCCTCCTCGAGCAACGAGCCCTCCCCTCGGGCCCGTGGATCGTCGGTGGCCTCGAGCCCCGCGGCCAGCCGCCTGGCGGCCGCCTCCTGCGCTTTGGCATGGGCCGGGTCGCCGGCGAGGTTCATGGTCTGCCCGGGATCCGAGGCGAGCAGGTAGAACTCCTCGGCAGGCCGCTTGGCGAAGGCGAGCAGAAAGAACGGCCGGATCTCAGGACGGTCGCGGTGCTCGATCAGCAGTCGCTTGGTGGGACTTGCGTCGCAGTCGGCGTAGTCCCGGCCCTTGGTCGATCCAATCGGGCAACCGCTCGGCCAGCGGTCGGGCTCGTAGTTGCGGATGTAGAGATAGTCGTCGGTGCGAATCGCCCGCGAAGGATAGCCCGCGGTGGAGGGAGCCTCCTGAGCGGGTGTGTGCCGCTCGCGGCCGGTGAGCACGCCGTCGCGGGCCGGGTCGATCCGGCCGGAACCCTCCGCGGCCAACAGCGGCAGCAGCGTGCGGCCGGTCATCACACCCGGCACCTTCAGCCCGGCCGCCTCCAGGAAGGTCGGGGCCAGGTCGGCAAGTGACACGAAGTCGCTCACAACCCGGCCAGGCTTGACCATCGCCGGCCAGCGAATTGCCAGCGGCACCCGGGTGCCCGAGTCGTAAAGGTGGCACTTGTGACGGGGAAAGGGCATCCCGTGGTCGCCGGTAATCACCACGATCGTCGTGTCGAGTTCGCCGAACTCCTCGAGCACCGCCAGGGCCGCCGCCACGTCGCGGTCGAACCGCTCGACTTCGAAGAGGTAGTCGGCCAGGTCGCTGCGGACGATTTCATGGTCGGGGAGGTCGGATGGCACACGCAGGCCCGCCGGATCGATACCAGCCTGCTTGCCGCTGCCGGCAGCGTAGGGCCGGTGCGGGTCGCTCGAGCCGAGCCAGAAACAAAACGGTGCTTTGGCGGGTCGGGTTGAGAGAAACTTCCGCAGGCCCTTCGTCGCCGGCCCGGCGGGGTTCTCGGTGCGTCCCAGTGCCCTGAAGTCACCCGGCCCCCAGGCCTTCCGCCAGTGGCCCACGTGGTAGCCGGCATCGGCCAACAGCAGCGGATAGACCGGGTGCTCGGGAGCCAGCGAACTCCAGAGATTGACACCGGCCCCCAGCCGCCAGTGGTGCTGGCCGGTGAGGATCGAGTTTCGCGAGGGCGTGCAGGAGGGGCTCGTCACGAAGGCGTGTTCGAAGAGCACACCCTCGCGGGCCACCCGGTCGAAGGCGGGGGTCTTCACGGACCGATTGCCGTAGGCTCCAGCGTCGGGCCAGCCCCAGTCGTCGGCGATGCACAGCAGAATATTCGGCCGCAATGACGGCGGTTCCCCGCGGGCCTCTCCACCAGGGTCCACACCGGCTACGAACCATCCCGCCCAGACGGCCAGGGCCGTCATCGGCAGTGCCACCGTCGCTCGACACGGCCGTCGCCTGTGGTAACGCATGAAGTGTCTCCAGAACCGTGATCGGTTCGACCCACGACCGAAGGATAGCCCGGCCAATGGCACTTCCTCAACCACTATCTATCGAGCGGATGGGCCGGGGAAAAAGGTGCCAGCCACCAAATCCAGGCAAGCTGGGGAGAGCGGAGAAAGAGGCAGGCATCGTGACCGCAGGCATCATCACCGCAAACAAGGCGTAGGCCTGACCCCCGCATGAGCCTGACATCGGCGGCGATCCTGCTTTTCTTTGTGATGGACCCGATCGGGAACATCCCGCTGTTCCTGGCTGCGCTCAAGCCCGTCGCCCCGGCGCGGCGGGCGGCCGTCGTGATTCGCGAACTGCTGATCGCCTACGCCCTGCTGGCCGGCTTCCTGTTCGCAGGAGGACCGCTGCTCGGGGCGCTCGGCATCTCCGAGCCGGCCCTGTCGATCGCCGGCGGAATCGTGCTGTTCCGGATTTCCGTGTGAATGGTGTTTCCGGAGGTGCATGGGCCGCTCGCCGAGCCCTACGTGGCCGGGCCATCGACGCTGGCGACGGTGCTCCTGCTCACGAGCCGCAAGCCCGGCCGGCGAATGGACTGGTTGCTCGCGATCTCGACGGCCTGGTGCGCCTCGGCCGTCATCCTGCTCGGCAGCGCGAAGCTCACCTGCTGACGCCAGACGCGACGCGGGGAGTGCGTCCACATGTGGTGGCTATCACTACGAGCCATGACCGCGACCTCGATCGCACGAAAAGGTCAGGCCCGACTGCCGGGATCCGCATCAGCCCGGATGCGAGCCAGGTGGCCGAGGATTTCCGGCTCTTCCTTGAGGTCAACGAGCGGCCGCAGATGGTGCTCGATGTAATCCCAATCGAGCTTTTCTCCTTGGCGGATGACGATGCCCTCCACATCGACCCAGTCCTTTGGTCAAGCAGCGAAGGCTTTCATCACGATCAGATCCTCCGCCGACGCGGTCACCAGGAAAATGCCCGGCGCGAATTCATACGGTGTCGCCCGAGCGACGGCCGACTCCTCGAATGGCATGCCGCCCAGCGCTGCAGGGCGATGCCGCCGATCAGGCAGAAACGCCAGCCGCGTTCTTCGCACCGCCGCTGCAAATCGGCCGCGGCGAGGTAGACCTCAAGCACGACTGCGGGCCTTTGCAAACCAGCGCTGCTGTTCGATCAGGCCGGACGTGCTTCTGGCCCTGCGGGGTTCGACCGTGTAGTCGGCCGGCCCGGTCAACAAGGCGATCGCCGCATGGCCGTCCAGTTTGCGAAGCTCCTCCCGCCGGACGCGTTCCAGCGCCGGCCCCGCGGATTTCCATGCGCAGTTCCAACGCCTGGCCACGCCATCCGTTTCAGATCCGGCTCCAGTGCTCATCGACGAAAACCACCTGAGTCACCTGACCAATCCGTAAGTTACAGACCTCGAAGGATAAAAGAAAAACACGAGCGGCCGTGTCGTCCGGAATACGGATGGTCGGCGTCGTCATGGCGGTCTCTCCAGGGCTCTCAGGCCTCGGCGAGCACGCGTGCCACGGCCTCGAAGGCGCGGGCCGCCAAATCGGTGGGAACCGCGGCCCCGATCGACGGTGAGCCGCCCGCCAGGCGCCGCGGGGTGCTGGGGCCAAGCGCTGCCGCCCCGATGCGGCGCCCGAACAGGCTGGCGGCGGAAGCGGCGCGGTGGCCGGCCGTGCTATGGTGACCGGGGCACGTCGATGTCGAAACGCGTTTCCGGCGGCTGCACGTCGACCGACAGGCCGATGGTCGCGGGCGACTGGAAGCGGGCCGGGATGCTGCTGGTGTCGGGCAGCGGGGTCGGAATCACTGCGACCTGATACTGACCGACCGGAAGGCCGCGACCCGCAGCCGGGAGGAATTGCCACAACGCGCCGGGCGGGGCTATCTTTCGTCCGGCTTTTCATGCGATCTTTCGAGGCGAGCAATGCGGCCGCGGCCCCATCCCAGTGACACGTCCGCTGCTGCGGCCGAAGTCCAGCGGCAGCTGGTTCTCAGACTCTCTCCGCTCGAGCGGCTGCAGAAGGGATGCGCTCTTTCCAGCCGGGGCCGTCGCCTGGCCCTCGAGGCGATCCGCCGGCGGTATCCCGCTGCCGATTGCGAAGAGGTTCGGCTCCGGTTCATCGAGCTTGCCTACGGGCCGGCAGTCGCCCGCGAGGTGCGGTGCTGGCTCGGGCAGCGGACCTCATGAGCGACACGGATGACCTGATTGCCGCCCTTGCCCCGGTCGCGTCCGCCTTCCAACAGCTGGACGTCTCGTTTTACATCGGGGGCAGCGTTGCCAGCACCTACCACGGTGCGATTCGTTCAACGATGGACGTCGACCTCGTCTGTGATCTGCGGGCTGACCAGGTCGGGGCCTTCGTGGCATCCTTCGGGCCGGAGTGCTACGTCAGCGAGTCAGCGGTGCGTGACGCAGTGGAACGACGCAGCTGCTTCAACGTGATTCACCTGCCGACGGCATTCAAGGTGGATGTGTTTATCAGCCGCGGGCGGCCCTTCGATCTGGCAGCGATGCAGCGGGCCACCCCCCAGCAGCTCGGCGGCCACAATTCACCCACCGTGCCGATCGCCACCGCCGAGGACTCGATTATCGCCAAGCTCGAATGGTATCGCCTGGGCGACGAGTCATCGCAGCGGCAATGGGACGACGTGACCCGCCTGGTTGCGCTCCTCGGCGACACCCTCGACGTCGAGCATCTGCAGCGGATGGCCGCCTCTGTGGGCGTTGCGGATCTGCTGGAGCGGCTGCTGGCCGGCGGTTGAGAGAAGACGAGGGTGTGGCCGACCACCGTCTGGCCGTTGGCCGCCGCCAGGTCCGGTCCGCCCAAGGTCGCCGCGGTCACAGGGTTTCCCGCGCGAAGCCGACGCCGACCGCACGGAGGCCCCGCGGCACCCCGCCGCAACGAGCGGCGTCGGCCCGAGAAGACGCCGCTCCATAAGGTCGTCTCGGAGAACCTCGAGAGCTGACTCGCATGGGCGGGAAGCCGCCGAGCGGCCTGTGCCGGGATACGTCGAGGACGAACTCCGCGGCTATCTCGCGTGCGGGCTCCTCTGCTTCGGCTTCGCCCGCGCGGTCTG
>CAZRKH010000052.1:0-23492 GCA_964600785.1 uncultured Chitinophagaceae bacterium | reverse complement strand
GGCCGACCGCGGCGAGCCGCTCCGACTTGACCATCGCCGAGTAGTAGGTGGTGTCTTCCACGGCGAGAGCGGCCTGGTGGCCGATGGCGATCATCAGTTTGAGATGTTCGTCGGTAAAACGTCGCTGGCCGCTCTCGACCACCTCCGAAAGCGGCACGGTGGTGTCGACGTAGATCACGCCCACGGTGTCGTAGCGGCCCTGCATCGGCACGCAGATCGCCTCGCGGACGCCGGTCCGCAGCACGCTCTGGCCGGAACTGAAGCGGTCGTCGTCCTGGGCGTCGCTGGTCAGCACGCCCTCCCGCCGCTGCAGGACGTAGTCGAGGATCGTGCGGCTGATGACCATCGATTCGCCGCTCTCGCTGCCCTGGCGGTCGCGGCGGGCCTTGGTGAAGAGCTGCCGGGTTTCCGGGTCGAGCAGCATGATGCAGCCGCGGTCGGCCTCGACCCACTCGAAGATCAACTGCAGGATCCGGCCGAGCAGTTCGTCGATGTCGAGCGTGTGGCTCACGGCAAGGGCGGTGCGATACATCACCTGCAGGTTGCTGCGGGCCCGGGCCAGCCATTGGTTCTGGGTGTCTTCTGGCGAGAGGACGACCATCTCGGCGTCGTCCTCCGGCATCGACCGCACGATCCGCGAGGCATCCGAGTGGTCGCTCGCGGGCACGATGTCGACCGCCCCGACCACCGGCTCGTCGGCGTTTCCGGCGGCGTAGACGAGCACCGTGCGGCCGATTTGAAGCTGGTCTCCCGCAGTCAGTTCACTCCGCTGGATCTTGCGGTTGTTGACGAAGGTGCCGTTGGAACTCTTGAGGTCGCCGAGGATGAACTGCTCCCCCACGGCCCGGATTTCGGCATGGCGGCGGGAGACCTCGTTGTCCTGCAGCTGGATCAGGTTGCCCGCTTCGCGGCCGATGGTGATCGCCCCCTCGTGGCCGGAGAGTTCATACCGCGTGCCCTTGTTGCGGCCCTGGATGACAAACAGCGATGGCACGGCGGGGGTTTCCGGGGGTGGTGCGGCGGAGGGAATCTTCCTGTGTGTAGTGTAAAATCCGTGGGCCGCTCGCGACAGCGGCCCCGCGAGCCGCGGGGCTGGCTATGATGGACGTATGAGAAGCACCAGCTCGAGCCAGTTCGGCTCCACCAGATTGCGACCGCCGCTGGTGGCAGGTCGCCGCCGGCTTGGAATAACCGTCGTCAGCGGGTCCCTCGCCCTCGCGTTGGCCGCGACGAACGCGGCGGAGGAACTGGGGCCCGCCGTGGCGGCCCCGCCGCCGGCTGTCGCCGAGGTCTCCGAGGAACGGCTCCGCAAGGCGGTCGAGTTTCTCGCCTCTCCCGCCCTCGAGGGCCGCGGGCCGGGCACCAAGGGTCTCGACCGGGCGGCCGAGTGGGTGGCTGCGTCGTTTGCCCAGATCGGCCTCAGCCCGCCTGCCCCTGCCGACGCGGGCGAGGTCACCGACGATGCGGTGGCCTTCCAGCCCTTTGCGATGACCCTCGAGGCCAGACTCGGGCCGGAGGACCGCAACCGTGCCGAACTCGTGGGCCCCCCCGGCCCTGACGGCGAGGCCCGGGTGATCCCGCTGGAGTGCGGCCGCGACTTCACGCCCCTGGCTGCCGGTGGATCGGGCGTCTTCGACCTGCCGCTGGCGTTTCTGGGCTACGGCATCACCGCCCCCAAGGATGGCTACGACGACTACGCGGGAATCGACGCGGCCGGTGACGCGGTGGTGCTTTTGCGGCATGAGCCCCAGCAGGACAATCCCCACAGCGTCTTCAACGGCAATCAAAACTCCCGCCATGCGGCCCTCTCGCGAAAGATCGCCAATGCGTCCGAGCATGAGGTGGGCGGCGTGATTTTCATCAATGATTCCGTCGGCATCCGCCGCCGCAGCGAGTCGATCGACAAGCGGATCGAGGCGGCCGTGGAGGCGATCATCGAGCGGAAGGCCCGCCGCGATGCCCGGCAGGATGCGTCTGAAGAGGAGCCTGGCCAGGACGCCGAATCGCGGCAGGACTACCTCGAGGCGATCGCTGCCGAGGCGGCCGCGATCACCAATGCCGCGGCCGAACTCCAGGAGGACGGCGACGGCCTGATGGAGTTCACCCGCGCCGGCGACGGCCGCGACGGCCGGGGAATCCCGATCCTGCACCTGCGGCGTGGTGTGATCGAGCCGGTGATCCGCGAGGCGGCCGACGCGGATCTCGCGGAAATCGAGCAGGAGATCGATCGCGGTCCGGAGTCTCATAGCCTCGAACTCGACGGCTGGCGGATTCGCGGTGAGACGGCAGTCGAGCGGGTCGAGACGACGGCCCGCAACGTGCTCGCGGTGCTGCCGGGAGCCGGGCCGCATGCCGAGGAGGTGGTCGTGCTCGGGGCCCACTACGACCATCTCGGCTACGGCGGCCCCTCTTCGGCCGCCCCCGGCGTGAAGGCGGTGCACCATGGCGCCGATGACAACGCCAGCGGCACCGCGATGCTCGTCGAGGTGGCGCGGCTGCTGGCCGCGGAGGGCCCGCTGCCGCGGACGGTGCTCTTTGCGGCCTTCGCCGGTGAAGAGCGGGGGCTGCTTGGCAGTGCCCACTACACCGACAACCCGGCGGTGCCGCTCGAGCGGACTGTCGCGATGGTCAACCTCGACATGGTCGGCAGGCTCGACGGCGAAAAACTGATCGTGCACGGCACCGGGACCGGCACCGGCTTTGAAAAACTCGTCGACGCCCTGGCCGCCGCCGGGGGCTTCGAACTCGCCAAAGAGCCCGGCGGCTTCGGCCCCAGCGACCATGCCAGCTTCTACGGCAAAAAAATCCCGGTGCTGCACCTGTTTACCGGCAGCCACGAGGACTACCACCGACCCACTGACACCGCCGAGAAGATCAACTACGAGGGCATGACCCGGATCACCCGAATGGTGGCGGGCGTCGTGCGGGCCCTCGCCTCGGCCGAGGAGGCTCCGGAGTATGTCGAGGTCGCCAGCACGCGGTTTGCCGGCGGCGGGGGCGATCGACCCTATTTCGGCAGCATCCCCGACTTCGGCAAGCCTGGCGGCGGCTACGCGATCTCCGGCGTTTCCAAGGGCTCCCCGGCCGACCGCGGCGGGCTCGAGGGGGGTGACCTGATCATCCGCCTCGGCGAGAGCGCGATTGCCAACCTCGAGGACTTCGACAACGCCCTGCGGAAGCATGCCGCCGGCGAGAAGGTGCCGGTGGTCGTTCGCCGCGGCGGAGCCGAGCTGGCGCTCGAAGTGGTGCTCGATCCGCCCCGCTGAGGCGGCCGATTTTCGCGGGCCTTTTTTGGGCTTGAGCCTGCGGATCGCCTTTGCCATAGTCCGTCCCCACGTCGGACCCCGCGACGGCATGACCACGGATGGCATGCCCGCGACGGGTCCCGCGTCAGTCTGAGAGGCGGTCGCCACAAGCAAGGAGTGCGTAGCGTGAACAGGCATCTCGGGATCATCCTGCTCGGCGGGGCCATCGTGGCCGCCGCCTCAATTTCCGCCAAGGCCCAGCAGCCTGCCGGCCCTGCCACGCACGTTGCCGTGATCGACGTCGGCTACATCTTCAAACACCACGGCCGCTTCAAGGCGGCGATGGAGAAGATGAAGGACGAGGTGATGCAGGCTGAAAACAGCCTCAAGGCCGAGCGTGACCGGGTCAACGGTCTCATGGAGCAGCTGCAGGGCTTCAAGGTCGGCTCCCCGGAGCACAAGAACCTCGAGGCCGAGATTGCCAAGGCCCAGGGCGACTTCAACGTCACCGCCCAACTGCAGAAGAAGGATTTCATGGAGCGTGAGGCCCAGGTCTACATGCAGGTCTATCAGGAGATCGAGAAGGCGGTCGAGCGGTTTGCCCAGCAGCATCGCATTGCCGCGGTGTTCCGCTTCGACGGCGAGCCGATCGACGGCTCCAACCGCGATCAGATCCTGCGGGGCATCACCAAGCCGATCGTCTACCTCGAGCCCGGCATCGACATCACGCCCGACGTGCTGAAGATGCTCAACGGTGCAGGCGGGGGCGTGGCCGCCCGACCGGCCGCCGGCGTTCCTGCTGCCCAGCAGCGGTGAGTCCTCGCCGCGGGAGCCGGCCGGCGGCGTGTGCCGGGCCGGGTCGCGTGGCCGCATGTCCCTGCAAGGTTGTCATGGCTTCCCCTTTCCGCCCGCGGCCGCAGCGGACGCTCCGACGGCCCGCCCGGGTCGAGGGCGTGGGCTACTGGAGCGGTCGCCGGGTGTCGGTCGGTCTCCATCCGGCTCCGGCCTCCTCGGGCATCGTCTTCGTGAGGGCCGACCTCACGCCGCCGGTGCGGATTCCCGCGGTGGTTGAGCGGCGGGTGGATGCCTTCAATCGCACCAATCTCGCCGCCGGCGGGGTGCGGGTGGAGATGGTGGAGCATGTGCTCAGCAGTCTCGCCGGCCTCGGCATCGACTGCTGTGAAATCCGGCTCGACGGCGACGAGCTGCCCGGCCTCGACGGCTCCGCGGCGGCCTACGTCGAGGCGATCCTGGAGGCGGGCTTCGAGGAACTCGGCAGCCCGCGACGGCCGATCGTGGTTCGCGAGCCCTTCTGTGTGCAAGGGGAGGGGGGCGAGGTCGAGATCGCCCCGCCGTCCTTCGAGGGGCTCTCGGCGACCTACGAACTCGACTACGGCCATCCGGCGATCGGGAGGCAGTCGTTTTCGCTCGAGATCACGCCCGACGCCTACCGCGAGTCGCTTGCCGCTGCCCGCACCTTCCTTTCGGTCGCGGAGGCCGACCGGCTGCGTGCGGCCGGCCTGGGGGTCCACGTGACGCCCGCCGACCTGCTGGTCTTCGGCGATTCGGGGCCGATCGACAACACGCTCCGCTGGCCCGACGAATGTGCCCGCCACAAGCTGCTCGACCTCGTCGGCGACCTGGCCTTGGCGGGGCGGCCGATTCATGCGACCGTCCGCGGCCGCCGCAGCGGCCACCGGCTCAATGCCCGCGTGGTGCGGCATCTGTTGGCCCACGATGCGGCCGGCTGGCCGGTCGACAGCGGACGGAGGATCGCCTGAAAGCCACTGGGCGGGTGAGCAAACCGAATGATTCAAGCGGCGTGTGAGATGGAGCATTTCTCGTGCACAGGCGACGGCGGCGAGCACCGCGACAGCGGGCGGGAGCCGGAGGTGCACCCCACCGCGGTCGTCGAGCCGGGCTGCATGCTTGCCGCGGGCGTGGTGGTGGGCCCGTTTTGCATGCTCTCCGCCGAGGCGGTCGTGGGGGCCGGCACGGTGCTGGCCAACCATGTCACGCTCCTCGGCCGGGTGTCGCTGGGCCGGAACAACCGTCTGCACACCGGCTGCGTGATCGGCGGTGAGCCGCAGGATGTGAGTTATCACGGCAGCCCGACGCGGGTCGAGATCGGTGACGACAACGTCTTTCGCGAGCATGTCACGGTCAATCGCGGCAGCGAGAAGGAGGAGGGGCTGACGAAAATCGGCAACGGCAACTTCCTGATGGCAGGCAGCCATGTGGCCCACGACTGTCACGTCGGCGACCATGTCACCATCGCCAATGCCACCCTGCTTGGCGGGCATGTCCGCGTGGAATCCCATGCCTCGCTCTCCGGGGGCGTGGCGGTGCATCACTACACCACCATCGGCAGCTGGTCGTTCGTGGCCGGGCTCAGCCGCGTGCTGCAAGACGTGCCTCCCTACATGCTCTGCGAGGGGATGCCGGCGAGGCCGCGGTGCGTGAACCTCGTGGCCCTCAGGCGGGGCGGCTTTGCCGCGGACGAGATCAAGGCAATCACCGAGGCCCATCGTCTCCTCTACCGGGCCAAGGCCGGGCTCTCGGCCGCCCGCGACCTGCTTCGCACCCAGGGACAGCTGGTCGGCTCGGTGGAGCAGCTGCTGGCCTTCGTGGGTCGGCAGCAAGGCGGCCGGCACGGTCGATCACTCGAAACCAGGAGAGCGGCATGACCGGCAAGCCGACCATCGGCAGGACAGCCGAATCGCGAATCCAGGTGGCCGTCGTCGGCTGTGGCCACCTCGGCTCGATCCACGCCAGGCTCCTCGCCGCCCGCGATGACGTGGTGCTCGTTGGGGTCGTCGATCCGGTGGCCGCGGCCCGCGAGGCGGTGGCAAAGCGGCATGGCTGTCAGGCCTGGGCCGATCCGGCCGAACTGGTCGGCTCGGTCGATGCGGTGGTCGTCGCCGCGCCCACGGGGCTCCACGAGGCGGTGGCGGTGCCGTTGCTCGAGCAGGGGATCGACCTGCTTGTGGAGAAGCCGATCGCTTCGACCCTCGAGGCGGCCGAGCGGATCGTCGCCACCGCCCGCCGGCATGGCTGCACCCTCGCGGTCGGTCATGTGGAGCGTTTCAATCCGGCCTGGCCGCTCGTGCGGCGGCATGTCGGCCGCCCGGTGGCCATCGAGGCCCGCCGGCTGGCACCCTTCACCTACCGCTCGCTCGACGTGGGCGTGGTGCTCGATCTGATGATCCACGACATCGACCTGGTGCTCTCGCTCGCCGGAGGACTGCCGGTGGCGATCGAGGCCTGCGGCGTGACCGCCACCGGCGGCCACGAGGACGCGGTGCGGGCCAGGCTGGTCTTCGCCGACGGCCTGGTCGCCGACCTGGCCGCCTCCAGAATCAACCCCGTGCTCGACCGCTCGCTGGCGGTCTGGTCGGATGCGTCGCTGGTGCGGATCGACTTCAACGCCAAGTGCGTCGACGTGGTCGAGCCTTCCGAGGCGGTTCGTCAGGGTCGCTTTGCAGCGGCCCTGGTGCCGCCGGAGGAGCGGCCGGCCTGCCGCGAGACCTTCTTCAGCGACGTGCTGCCCCATTCGTCGCTGGAGGTGCCCGAGGGCAACGCCCTGGTCAGCGAGCACGACGATTTTCTGCGGGCCTGCCGCGGCGGAGAGCCGACGGTTGGCGGCGAGCAGGGCCTGGCGGCTCTGGAGGTTGCCTTCGGCGTAATCGACAGGCTTTCCCTGACCCGCCTGGGCGGCAGCGGCGAGGGCGACGGCCTCCGCCGCAGGGCCGCATGAGCCCTCAGGGCCGGCCCTACAAGGCTGGTGGTTTGAGTTGGCCCGGCCAGTTGGCCGATGCTCGGAAGTGTGATGGGTGATCCGGCGGAGTGGCCGGATACTCAGCGTGAGGCGGAGCGATGGCACATTTACGACTCTTTCGGGCCTGGCGAGGTCCGGCCGCAGCGTTGGCCGCGGCGGTCGCCCTGGCCGCAGGCTCCGCGAGGGCCCACGATACCGAGCCGCCAATTCCGTTTGAGCCCGTCGAGTTCGAACGGCTCGAGGGCGTGGGTGACATCGGCTCGGAACTCGGCAAGATCGAGCGGGCCCGGCAACGCCAGGCCGGAATCGACCTGGCGGTGGTGGTTCGCGGACCCGGCTCGGTGGAACGGGAGGGTGCGAGCATGCCGCGTCTGCTCGACATCGACCCCGGGCCCCTGCGGGCCACCGTCGAGGGCCACATCGGCGGGCTGGAAGTCTCTGCGGGGATGCTTGCCGATGAGCAGGTTGTTGTCGAGGGAGTCTCGAACTTCGTCGGCGGAGTGCGGCTGGCGACGGCCGATGATTTTGGCAGTCGTGAAATCCGACTGCGGACGAGACTGCAGCAGTCGCAGGAGCAAAGCCGCGTGGCGGTGGAATTGGGCCCGCGTTTCGAGCGGCGGCTGCCGGGAGGCTTCACCTTCATTCTCGACGGCACGGCGGAGGCCCAGGCCGTTCGCTTGCGGGAGAGCCGGCTGTGGGCCGTGCCCGGTGGCGAGGAGGGCCTCGGGTCGCTGGGGCTCTCGGGCCGCACCGGGCTGATGCGGTAGCCGAAGGCACGCGTCGCGACCTCAGGCCAGGTCACGGTCCTGGAAGAGCACCAACGCCACCAGGATCGCCACGGTCGAATAGAGCCCGGCGTAGGCCGTCGCCCAGGCGAGATAGCCCCAGGGCACCGCGACGCCGCCCACGACGGCCGCCTCGATCGTGAAGTGGTCGAGCACCGGGAGCACCGTGGCAAAGAGCTGGCCCACGAACCGCACGATCGCAAACTTGCCCACGCTCGACTGCACGACCAGCGGCACGAGATGCCCGAGGGTGTAGACCGTGAAGCAGATGATCAGGTTGGGCACCAGACCCAGCCGCGTGGAAACCGCCACACTCACCGCCGCAAGCAGGATCGCCTCGAGCAGCGAAAGCACGAGCCCCGGCACGACCGTGATCATTTCGTCGGCGCAGTCCCGCCAGAGGGGCTCGGTCTTGGCGGCCTCGCGGGCATCATAGACGACCTTCAGGCTCGTGGTGGCCATCAGCACCGTGCCGAGCACGAGCACCAGCAGGAGAACCGCGGCGGCCAGGCCGAGGTATTTGCCGACCACGAACTGAACCCTGTTGACCGGTTTGGAGAGCACCGTCAGCGCCGTGCGGCCCTCGATCTCATCGGCCACCGACACGCTCGCGGTCCAGACCACCACCAGCAGCGAGAGCACCTTCACGAGCGTCAGCCCGCTGTCCTTGAGCATCTTCACGTCTTCGCCGAAGGTGTTGTAGGGGATCACGATGAAGGTCACCAGCGCCACCGCACCGACCACCATCGCGACCACGAACACCGGCTGGGCGACCGCCTCCTTGGTGGTCACCGCGGCCACCGCCGCGATCCGCGGCAGGCCCAGCCGCACCGCCGCGAAGCCGGCGAGAATCGCCAGCACCACCAGCACCGTCCAGGGCAGGATCGCAACCTGCGGATACTCCGGCACGAGGGTCGACCGGATCGTGAGTTGTGCCGGCTCACCGGTGGGGTTGGTGATCTCCAGCGACGCGCGGGCACCCAGGAAGGGGCTCGTCTCGCCCTCCGACCGCAGCCATTCCCACGGCTCACCGGCGGTGAGTTCCACGTCGGGCACCTTGACCAGAGCGAAGCCCTCGATCGGCTGCTGGGTGCGGATCACCAGCCGGCGGTCGGCCTGCATGCCGAACGACGCGATCTCCTGCGGACGCAGGTCGAGTTCCAGCGGCATCTGCTCGGCGTCGGCGGGCACCTCGATTGTGCGGATCTCCTCGCCGGCGGTCACCAGGCGGACGAGCGAACGGCCGATCTGGCCCAGCGGCACCAGCGGCGTGAGGGCCACCGCCACCGCCGAGAGGCTCACCAAGAGCCAGGCCATGGGTCCGAGAAATCCCTCGTGGAGGCTCTCGCGAAGCTCGGCGGCCCCGCGTGAGGCCGAGCGGGTGAAGGCCAGCCACACCGCCCCGACGAGAAGTGCGGCGATTCCCGCCCCGGCGGCGACCAGCCAGATCGGCGGCAGGGCGATCAAAAAGCGGTTGGCAAGCAGCGGCAGCATCGCCCCATTATGCCGTCAGGCTTGGGATTCGCCAGCGGATGCCTCGGCGGCGGCAGGGTCGAGCGGGCCGGCAAGCACGCTCACCCGGCTGCCCCCCAGCGGCCAGCGGTCGCAGACCGCGGCAAGGTCGTCGGCCGTGAGCCGCTCGACGATCCCCAGGTCGTCGGCCACCGAGCGGTAGCTGCGGGTGTGGGCCCATTCCAGTCCCACGCCAAACAGCCGCCGGCGGGGCCGTTCGCCGGAGAGCACGATCCGCGAGGCGAGCTTGCTGCGGGCCCGGGCGAGTTCCTCGGGGGTGAAGCCGTGGCCGGAGACATCGGCGATGATCTCATCGACCCGCTCGAGGAGCGTCGGCGTGATGTCGGCGTCGGCTGAGAGCTGGATCACGAACATCCCCGCGTCGAGGAAGTCGTGGTGGTGGCAGGAGGCGTAGTCGGCCTCGCCGGAATCGATGAAGGCCCAGTAGAAGCGGCTGCCGGAATCGTCACCGAGGATCATCGAGAGCCACTTCGCGGCGTAGCGGGCCGGGTCGCAGGCGTCGGGTGCCGCCGAGAGCCGGATCGCGTATTCCAGCGATGCCGCAGGCCGCACGATGTGGTCGGTGAAGTCGGCCGCACCGCCGCCCGACGCCAGCGGGGGCAGCTTCGCCCGTCGTGCAGGCAGCTCGCAGGGCTCCCAGGCGTCCGAGCAGCGTCGGGCCGTCTCGAGGAGCTGCTCGAAGTCGACCGCCCCGCTCGCCGCGAGCACGATGTTGTTGGGGGCGTAGCGTCGGCGGTGGTAGTCGTGCATCGTGCCGACCTGCATCCCGCGGATCGATTCGAGCGTGCCCAGCACGCTGCGGGCGAGGGGATGGCCGCGGAGGAAGGCGGCCCGGCAGCGGTCGTCGGCGCCGAAGGGGGGCTGATCGTCGTACATCTGGATCTCTTCGAGGATCACCTTCTTCTCGGTCTCGAAGTCGTCCTCCCGCAGGCTCGGCCGCAGGATCGAGGCGAACAGCTCCACCGCCTCACGCTGGCTCGCGGGCAGCACCGTGGCGAAGTAGACGGTGTCTTCCTCGCTGGTGAAGGCGTTGGCGGCGGCCCCCATCGCGTCGAAGCGACGGTTGATCTCGTCGGCCGAGAGGTCTTCGGTGCCCTTGAAGACCATGTGCTCGAGGAAATGGCTCAGGCCCCACTCCGCGTCGGTCTCGTCGCGGCTGCCGGTGTTGACGAAGAAGCCCACACTCGTGGAGAGGGCCGAGGGGGAGATCTCGGCGATCACCTCCAGGCCGTTGTCGAGGCGTTCATGCCGAAACTGCACCGGGCACCTCCAAAGGTTCGCGTCCCAGCGAGACGGTCGTGATGCCCGCCGGCGGATTGGCCTTTAGCCAGCTCTCGACGGAGTCCACGCTGATCGCGTCGATGCGGTCGAGTTCGTCGGCGGGCGACCGCACCCGGCCGAGGTGATACCACTGCCGGCCGAGGCCGCCGGCCCGCGCCGCGCTGCTCTCCTGCTGCATCACCAGGGCCGCCTTGGCCCGGGCCTTGACGCGGGAGAGTTCTTCCTCGGAGATGCTGCCGGGAAGCCTGGCGATCTCGGCGAGCATCACGTCGAGCGTCTCCTGGGCCCGCTCGCCGCTGGTGCCGGCATGGCAGATTGCCGAGGCAAACTCCCGCTGCGTGTGGTAGCCCGCCGACACGCTGTAGCACAGCCCCCGCCGCTCGCGAACCTCGGTGAACAGTCGCGAGCTCGAGCCCCCGCCGAGGATCGCCAAGGCCGCGGTGGCCTCATACGATGCTTCGCTCTGGTAGGGGGGCAGCGGCCATGCCAGGGCGATGTGGGTCTGCTGCGAGTCGTGGGTCACGTGGCGGAGGCGGCCGCCCCGTTCGCCGCGGGCCACGCCGGCAGCGGTGCCGCCGTGAAAGTCCCCGAAGTGCTGTTCGGCCATCGCCACCAGCTGCGGCCAGTCGATGCGGCCGGCCGCGGCGATGATCATCCCCTCGGGTCGGATGAACTTCTCCACGAAGCCCCGCACGTCGTCGATGCCCAGGCCGGCCACCTCGGCCGAGAGGCCTTCTGCCGGCATGCCCCAGGGCGAGGGATAGATCAGCTGCTTGATCGCGATGATCGCGCGATGGGCCGGGTCGTCCTCGGTGCCCGCGAGGCCCTGGAGGATCACCTGGCGGCCGCTGTCGATCTGGGTTTCCGGGAGCCGCGGTCGCAGGAGAATGTCGGCATAGATCGGCATCGCCTCAGGCAGGCAACTGGCCACCATCGCGCCGGAGAAGCTGGCATGGCTCGTGGAAACCGCCTGCGACCACTGGATGCCGGCCTGCTCGAGGTCTTCGATCAGGCGTCGGCTGTCGCGGTCGCCCGCCCCGCGGAGCATCATCTCGCCGGTCAGGCTCGCCAGCCCGCAGCGGCCGCTGCCGTCGTACACGCCCCCGGCCGCGACGTGGAACGCGATCGCCACGCTCTCGAGGTCGGGAAGCTCTTCGCCCAGAACTACGATGCCGTTGGCGAGCGACGTGGTGTGGATCGTCTGCTTCACGAATTGCCCGCGAGGACAGCGGCGGGGGCCCCCCGATCGGCCGGCGAAGCCCGGGAGGCGAGCCGCTCGCGACGCGATGCGATCTCCGCCTCCTCAACCACTTTATAAACGGTTCGCGCCCGCCGGAAACCGAGACGCCGGTAGAGCCGCACGGCGGTGGCGTTTTCGGCGGTGACCTCCAGCGACGCCCGTCGCAGTCCGGCGACGCGAAAACCTTCCAGGGCCCGGGCCACAAGGGCCGCCCCGAGCCCCCGGCCGCGGTGGCCGGGCACCACCCCGACATTCTGGATCATGCCCACGCCCGCCTTGTCGATCACTCCCTGAATCGTGGCGCACCAGGCATGCTGGCCCGGGGCCACCACCAGGGCGATCAGCCAGGTGGCCTCGGCCAGGAATCCACGCTTCAGGCGGATTTCCCGCATCAGCCGCCGGCAGCCCTCGAGGTCGCCGAGGCAGGGAAAGACCACCGAGTCGATTTCATCGCGGAACGACCGGTGCTTGGTGCGGGCATGGGCGTCGAGCAGGGCCTCGTGCCAGGGAACCAGGCGGTAGCCGTCTGGCAAGACCGCGATCGCGTCGTTTGTGCCCGCGGCCGCGAGGGCCGCCTCCATCCGGAACCGCTTGAAATAGGTCGAGGCCACGCGCCGTCTCCCGCTGCGTCTCCGGAGGGGCCACGGGCCGGGCAGCCACGCTGCCGTCGGTCGTGCCACTGCTGTCTGACAATAAGAATGCCCTCATTTTTGGTCAACACGCCGGTCTGGCAATGGCGCGAATTGTGAGCCGGGCGTCTCGCGGCTACGATACACCCGGTTTTGGTGCGTCGAAAAATGATTTTTGGAAAGTCAAAAACTGGCGGCATGCTTGGCAACAGGGCCGCGGCCGCGTTGGCCGCGGTCGTGGCGGTGCTTGTGGCCTCGTGCGGGCCGGCTCGGCCATTCGCCGCGACGGCTGACGGGAAGCCGCGGGTCGTGGCCACGACCACGATCGTGGCCGACCTCGTGCGGCAGGTGGCCGGCGAGGCGGTGGCGATTGAGACCTTGATGGGGCCGGGCGTCGATCCGCATTCCTATCGGCCCACGCCGCGGGACGCCGATCGGCTGGTGCGGGCCGATCTGGTGGTCGCCTCGGGGCTGCATCTCGAGGGCCGCTTGCAGTCGCTGCTCGAGCGGCTGGGCCGTCGCAAGCCGGTGATCTTCGTGGCGGAGGGTCTGCCGGAGAACGACCTGCTCGAGGCGGAGGCCGGCCTGCCCGACCCGCACGTCTGGTTTGATGCGTCGCTGTGGGCCCGCTGCGTGCCGGGGGTGGTCGCCGCGCTGGAGCGGATCGCGCCGGAGTTGTCGGAGGATTTCCATCGTCGCGGCGATGACTACCGCGAGCGGCTGGAGTCGCTGCAAGGCAGCCTGCGGGCCCGGCTCGCGGCGGTTCCCGCGAGCCGCCGCGTGCTTGTCACCGCCCATGATGCCTTCCGCTATTACGGCCGGGCCTACTCGATCGAGGTGGTGGGGGTGCAGGGAGTGAGCACCGAGAGTGAGGCGGGCCTGGCCGACGTCAACCGCCTGGTCGATTTGGTGGTGGATCGCTCGATCCCCGCGGTCTTCGTGGAGACAAGCGTGCCCGACAGGAGCGTGCGGGCGATACTGGAGGGGGCGGCAGCCCGCGGCCACGCGGTGACCACCGGCGGCCGGCTCTATTCCGACGCCCTCGGCCCGCCGGGCAGCGACGGCGACACGCTGACTGCGGCCCTCGAGGCCAACACCGAACGCATCGCCACCGCGCTTGGCGGCGACCCGGAGGGCCCACGGCGGTGAGCATCCAGCAGCCCACGACGCCGCTTGTGGAGTTTCACGACCTGACCGTTTCCTACGGCGGCCGGCCGGTGCTTTGGAACATTGATCTGGCGATCACCGAGGCCTGCCTGTTTGGCATCATCGGCCCCAACGGCGCCGGCAAGAGCACGCTCATCAAGGCGGCGTTGGGGATCGTGCCGCTGGCCGGCGGCTGGGTGCGGTTTTCCGGGAAGCCGCCCGATGAGGTCCGAGGTCGGATCGGCTACGTGCCGCAGCGGGAGAGCGTGGACTGGGACTTCCCGGTGCGGGCGATCGACGTGGTGCTGATGGGCACCTACCACCGCGTGGGATGGTTTCGCCGGGTCGGTCGTCGCGAGCGGCATGTTGCCGAGGCAGCCCTCGAGCGAGTCGGCCTGCTCGACATGGCCAACCGGCAGATCGGCAGGCTCTCCGGCGGCCAGCAGCAGCGGGTGTTTTTGGCGAGAGCCCTGGCCGAGGAGGCGGAGGTCTATTTTCTCGACGAGCCGCTTGCCGGGGTCGATGCCGGCAGCCAGCAGACGATCTTCCAGGTGCTCGCCGAGCTGCGCGACGAGGGGCGGCTGGTGGTGGTCGTGCACCACGACCTCCGCTCGGCGGCGGCCTGGTTTGACCGGGTGGCGCTGATCGACATGCGGCTGGTGGCCGAGGGGCCCACCGCTGAGGTGCTCTCCGCGGAGAACCTGGCCCGCACCTACTGCGGGCCGCTGGATGTGCTCGAGGAACTCGGCCGGGCCGTCGAAGCCGGAAGGCGGACGCCATGAGACTCCCGTCGCCGGCGACGCTCGCGGTGGCCGGCATTCCCTACAACACGCTCGTGGTGACGGTGGCGATGGCGGCGGTCGGCCTGGCGGCCGGCGTGGTCGGCTGCTTTGGCGTGCTGCGACGGCGGGCCCTGGTGGGCGATGCCGCGGCCCATGCCACGCTGCCGGGCATCGCCGCGGCCTTCGCGATCACCGGCCTTCGCGATCTGCCGGTGCTCCTGGCAGGGGCGGCCGCCTCCGCGGCGGTGGCGATGGGGGTGCTCGTGGGGCTCAGGCGATTCACCCGCACCCGCGACGACGCGGCCACCGCGGTTGTGATCGGGGTCTCCTTCGGCATGGGCGTGGCGGCGATCTCGGCGCTCGTCGCCCGAAGCGTGCCGGGCAGCGGCGGGCTCGAGCGATTTCTGCTGGGGGCCACCGCGTCGCTCTCCTCGGCCGACGCGGGGCTGTTGGTCGCGGTCTCGGCGGTGGTGCTCGGGCTGACCGTGGCGATCCGCAAGGAGGCCACCGTGGTCGCCTTCGATCCGGCCTTCGCTGCGGCGGCCGGCTGGCCGGTGGGCCGCATCGACGGGCTGCTTGTGGGACTCACCGCCGCGATGGTGGTCGTGGCCCTGCCGGCGGTGGGAGCGGTGCTCGTCACGGCGCTGGTGGTGATTCCTCCGGTCGCGGCCCGGCAGTGGACCGACCGGGTGGGTGTGATGCTCGCTTTGGCCGGGCTCTTCGGGCTCGTCTCGGCGGTCGCCGGCGTGGCGGTCAGCGGGTTCGTGCCGCGGCTGGCCACCGGGCCGACGGTGGTGCTTGCGGCGGCAGGGCTGCTTGTGGTCTCGCTGGTAGCCCGCATGGCGAGGGCCCGATGAGTGCCGCACCGCTTGACGACCTGATCGGGTTTCTCACCGCCTCCGGCGGGATGCACGCCTGGGCGATGGCCACCGCGGCGGTGGTGGCAGCGGCCGCGGCGGTGGTGGGCTCGCTGCTGGTCGTGCGACGGATGAGCCTCTTGGGCGATGCAATCAGCCACGGGGTGTTGCCGGGGATCGTGGCCGCGGTGTTGCTTGGGGGTCGGCCCGGCGGCGGGCTGGCCACGCTTGCCGCCCTCGCCGCGGCGGGGCTGACCGTCTGGCTTGCCGAGCTCCTGCGAAGCAAGGGCGGGCTCGCTGAGGACGCGGCGGCGGGGGTGGTGTTTACGACGATGTTCGCCCTCGGTGTGGTCGTGCTCTCGATGGCCGCCAGCCGGGTCGATGCCGATCCCGGCTGCGTGCTCTACGGCCTGCTCGAGCTGGTTCCCTTCGACACCATGTCGATTGCCGGCTTGGAGCTGCCGCGGGCGTTCGTCACCGGCTGCGTGGTGCTCGTGGCGGTGGCCGCGGGGCTGGCGGTCAGCTGGCGGGCCCAGCTGTTCACGGCGTTTGATCCCCAGGCCGCCCGGGCGGTGGGCCTGCCCACGGGGCTGGTGACCGCGAGCCTGCTGGGGGCCACGGCGGTGGTCACGGTGGCGGGCTTCGAGGCGGTCGGGGCGGTGATGGTGGTGGCGATGCTCGTGGCTCCCGCGGCGACGGCCGAGCGGTGGGCCCACACGCTGCCGGGCGTGATCGTGCTGGCGGTGATCATTGCGGTGGCCGCATCGTGTGGCGGCTATCTGCTGGCCTGGCGGCTCGAGGCGAATGCGGCCGGCATGATCGCCACGCTGTTGGGTGGCTGCTACGCCGTCGCGGTGGTCTTCGCCCCTGGTGGGCTGGCGGTGCGGGCTGCGAAGGGAGTCTGGCTGGGCTGGCGGGTGGCCTGCGAGGACGTGCTGGCGGTTGCCTGGCGGGCGGAGGAGGCGGGCGGGGTCGTTCCCGCGGGGAGCGGACTGCGTCGTCGGCTGGCGGCCTGGTGGCTCACTCGCCGCGGACGCATCGACGGCCACGGGCGGCTCTCGGCGGAGGGCCGTCGCGAGGCGGAGGTGGTGGTGCGATCGCACCGGCTCTGGGAGGCCTGGCTGGGCCGGCATGCCGACTTGCCGCTGGACCATCTCCATCCGCCGGCGGAATGGGTCGAGCACTATCTCGGGGTCGAACTGAGGCAGCGGCTCGAGCGGGAACTTCGGCGGGAGACACCGGCGGCATCCGGGGCGGTCAGCGACCCCCACGGCCGCACGATCCCACCCGAGCGGACCCCGTAGGCCGGTTGCGCCGCAACCGGCTAGTAGGCCGGTTCGTCCCGAACCGGCTGTGTACGTAGGCCGGTTGCGCCGCAACCGGCTCTGTTTCTCGTGCCGGTGCGAGCCGCACCGGCCTACTTCGCCAAACGTCGCAGGGTGGCGAGGTTTTTTCGGTCGAGGCCAGGCGAGGGCTTGCCGTCGGGCCCTTCCTTGGGCGTCTCGAGAATCATCGGGATGCCCGCCAGCCGCGGATGTCGCACCACCAGCCCGAAGGCCCGGCTGCCGATACACCCCTTGCCGATCGATTCATGCCGGTCCACGTGCGAACCGCACTCCCGCTTCGAGTCGTTGGCATGGATCACCACCAGCCGATCGAGCCCGATCGTGCGGTCAAACTGCTCGAGCGTCTCATCGAGAGCGGCCGCGGGAGCCAGCCGGTAGCCCGCCGCAAAGACATGGCAGGTGTCCAGACAGACACCCACCCGCCGGCTGAGCCGGCCGCGGCGGTCGACCAGCCGCAGCATCGTGGCGATCTCCTCGAAGCTGTCACCCAGACAACTCCCCTGGCCGGCGGTCGTCTCGATCAAAATCCCGGCCGCAAGCCGGTCGGTCTGCTCGAGCGCCTCGCGGATCCCCTCGCCCGCCCGGGCCACCGCTTGATCGCGGTCGCTCTCGCCGGCGGCCCCCGGGTGGGCCACGACCCACGGAATGCCCAGTGCCTCGGCCCGCTTGAGTTCAATCACCAGCCCGTCGATCGACTTCTTTCGCAGGGCCTTGTCGGCCGATGCCGGATTGATCAGATAGGAATCGTGGGCCACCACGAGTTCGAGCCCAGCCTCCTCAACCGCCTCGCGGAAGGCCTCGGCTGCGGCCGGATCGATCGGCGTGGTGTCCCAGCGATTGATGTTGCGGGTGAAAATCTGCAGGCACTCGCATCCGGTCTCCACGGCCCGTTCGACGGCCTTGGCATAGCCGCCGGCGATCGACTGATGGGCCCCGTAGGCACGAGCGGCGGCGGGCTTGCGGGCGCGGCGGGATTGTGAGGCGGGCATGAGCTACGGTCGGCCGGGGGGCTGGGCTGGGGTGGGGGATTCATCGCATGAATGAGAAAACGGCCCAAGTGTAGGCCCCGGCACCGCCGCGGGGCAGCCGGCGGTTGGTTCTACGGCCGCCCAACGGATAGACTCCGTCAATCGGGCGGAGGCCGTGGGTGGTGTCTGCGGCTGCTGCGGGTGTGCCCGTGAAACGCGATTGGTGTGGAGGGCCTTGCCGTGATCCCGACTGATTCGATGGACGTAGCCTTGTCCGACATGCTCGTCTTCGTCGTTGCGGCACTGGCCGGCATCGGCGTCGCCGTGCTCGCCGCCGTGGTCACCCTGATGGCCCTGCGACCGATCCAGGCCCGACGGCGGGCCGACCGGCTGGCCCGTGCCCAGCGTGACTTCCATCGTCAGCGGGAGCAGCTCGAGGCGAAGTTCATCGAGCATGCTGCGTCGAGCGGCAAGCCCCGCGGCTTGCGGTGGGTGGACGTCGATTTCGACGACGACGTTTTTTACGCCCGCGACCGCCGCAGCCAGGGTCTCAAGGCGTTGGTGGCGATCGAGGTTTCTTTCGAGGCGATCGAGGGAGGCGGCATGGAGGAGGTGGAAGCCGTGTCCGACGTGCGCGCGGCGACGGCCGAATTCCTCCACGACGGGACGCGGTGGCGGACCGCGGGACGTGTCTACTTCAATCTCGGGCCTGATGCGACGGTGAAGTATCTCGAGCAGGATCTCGAACTCGTCGCCGAAGAACACGCGAGCCCCCAGTAGGCCGGTGCGTCGCCAGTAGGCCGGTGCGTCCCGCACCGGCGCAGGCCGGTGCGTCCCCAGTAGGCCGGTGCGTCCCGCACCGGCGTAGGCCGGTTGCGCCGCAACCGGCTGCAACCGGCCGCAACCGGCCCGGCCGGCACGACGCCGGCCGCTCGGTAAGCCGCCGGGCCAGGATGGCCCGCTCGGCGCGACAGACCACCTCGGTGCGTCCCGCACTGGTCCAGCCGGTTGCAGCGCAACCGGCCTACATGGCCCGCTCGGCGCGACAGACCAGCAGCGCAACCGGCCTACTGGCTCGACATAGTGGGTGGCGGCGTCATGCTGCGAAACTTCTGGGAAAATGCGAAGACTCTGCGGCATCTGCCGGCGGCTGCGACGGCAGCGGTCGTCCGCGGTCGATGAGCCTGCGGGGACCCTTGGCGAAGGAATCCGCGGCATGGGCGCGCATACGGCACCGCATCAGGGATGGATCGTGCGAAGGGTGAAGCAGCCGCCTCGGCGGGCCGTGCGTGTGGCCGCGGTCTGCGGCAGCCTGCTTGCGTCTTTCATCATCGCAACGCCGGCGTCGGCCCAGCTGACTGACACGACGCCCGAACAGCAGGCCAGGAAGTACCTCGAGCGGGCCGAGCAGTTCCTCGACGACTCCGACGCGATGGCAGCCCGCGACAACCCGCTCGCGATCGACGGCTACTACGCCACGGCCCGGGCCGCGTGGGATGCGGTCTGGACCTGCCCGGAGTCTCCCGAGGTGCTCTGCGAGGCCGGCGACACCTACGCCGCGGCCCTCGCCGGACTGCTCGACACGGCCTGTCGCCACGGTCGCCTCGACGGGGAGTGTCTTCAAGTCGGCTCGCGGTGGGATCCGGTGCGGGTGCCGCTGCTCGTGCGGGGCCATGCCCTCCCGGCCGGTGGCATCAAGGCGGTGGTTGCCGACCCGCCTCGCAAAGACAAGCGAATCTCGCAGGGCTATCTTCGCGGGGGTTTCGGGCTGCCGGTGGTGATCCGCACCGTCGACGAACCACCCACAGACGAGCAGGATGACGAGCGACCCTTCGCCGGCGGCAGCGACCTGACCGACGCGGCGATGCAATCGGCCGAGCGGCACGACTTCCTTCCGCCGCGGCAGTCGCTCGCCGCCACTGCGGTGCTGCGGTTTGCCATGCCCGAGCAGCCAAACTTCCGCGAGGCGGTGATCGGCCCGGTTCACGGCGATACGCCGCCGGCGGTGCTCGACCTGGTCAACCCGATCGCTGTGGCGGCGGTGCGGATCGGTGGAGCGAGGCCGCCGCTGGCCGGCGATCTCACCGCGCCCCTGCTCGACATGCTCGAGGGCATGCCGCGGCAGTCGAGTGTGGAAGGCTTCCTGCAGCCCTTCGGCCGAGGCGACACGCTGCCGCGACTGGAGATGCTCGAGCCCTACGTGCGGGGCAAGATCCCGGTCGTTTTCATTCACGGCCTGGCAAGCGACGAGGGCACCTGGTTCGACGTGGTCAACGAACTACGAAGCTGGCCCGCCTTCCACCGGCACTACACGCCCTGGGTCTTCCACTATCCGACCGGTGCCTCGTTCGTGCAGGTCGCCTCCCAGTTGCGGCGGCAGCTTACCGCCCTGCGGAGGCGGCTCGATCCGGAGGGCGGAGACGGGTCGCTGTCGAGGATGGTACTCGTGGGCCACAGCATGGGTGGGCTGCATGCCAAGCTGATGGTCGTCGAGCCGGGCGACATGTTTTGGCGGGCGATCTGCGACGTGCCCTTCGCCGAGGTGCGGATGCGACCGCAGATCCGTCGGCTGGTGGCCCCGGGGTTTTTCTTCCATCCGCTGCCGTTTGTGAGTCGGGTGGTGTTCATCGCCACGCCCCATGGCGGCTCGGCCTGGGCAACCCGGGCGGTGGGCCGGCTGGCCTCGCTCTCGGTGCAGCAGCCGCCGGAGATGAAGGCGATCCACGACGAGATCGTGGAGGCCAACCCCGGAGCCTTTCATCCCGATTACGAGGACCGCCTGCCGACGACGGTCGACCTGCTGGCCCCTGATTCACCCATGCTCGCGACCCTCCGTCGGCTGCCGATCGATTGCCGTGTCGAGGCCCACACGATCTTCGGCACCGGCTGCCTGACCGACGCCCTCCGCGATGGTGACGGGGTGGTGACGGTGGCGGCGGCGAGGACGCCGGGCGTAGTCAGCGAGCGGGCCGTGAAAGCCAAGCACACGCGGGTGCACCATCAGCAGGCCACGATCGAAGAACTCGTGGCGATCCTCCAGGCCCACGCGGCAGGGCCGTAGGCCGGTGCGGGCTGTAGGCCGGTTGCGCTGCAACCGGCTGTTTGCCGGTGCGGGCTCTGTAGGCCGGTTGCGCTGCAACCGGCTGTTTGCCGGTGCGGGCCGCACCGGCCTACGGCTCGAGTGAGAAGTCGATCGTGTTGCTGCCGGGCTCAACCATCGCCTCGAGTTCGGTCTGCTCGTGGTAGCGGGCCGGGAGCCGCTCGGCCCGACCCTCCTCCTCGCTGCCGGTGGTGATTCGCACGGTGTGCCGCCCGGGATTGGCTCCCATGATGTCCCGCAGATAGACCAGTTCGTAGCGACCATCGGCCGCCGTAGAACCGATCGAGGTCCGGCCCGGGCCATCGGGCGTGAAGAGCACCATCGCATCGGCCAGCGGCGATCCGTCGAGCGTGACGGTGCCTTCGACCGTGCCAAGTTCGGGCCGGTCGGAACTGCCGCAGCCACCCGCGGCAGCCACCAGACCCACGACCAGCAGGCACCCGCACCACCCCACAGCGGACAAACGCACCGGAAACTCTCCTTCAACAAAGCCTTCAACAAAGCGAAAAAGCGAAAACGCCAACAACGCGGCCGCCACACGACGCTGACAAACCCGCCGCGGCCGCAACGAAACCGATCGATTCAATTGTCGACAAGCGCGGCCACCGCCCCGTCCCGCATCGAGCCGAGCAGAGGAAACACCGAGCGGTTGTCCTTGGCATCGACGAATTCGCTGATCCAGGTCACCGACCCGTCGGCCATCGCGAAAAACGCCCCGCCGCCGTGGTCGCTGCCGGGCGACTCGAAGAAGTCGTTGTTGATGCCGCCGGTATTGCCTCGGTCGGGGTCGGTCGTGGTGACAAACAGCGTCGCGACGCCTCCTACAGCCCAGCCGTCGAAACTGTTGCGGCTGTCTTGGCTGCTGCGAGGCGATCCCGGCAGGATTTCGATCCGCTGCAATTCGCCGAGCAGAATCGTGTGTGAGAGCCCGTCCCTCGCGGCCGCGGTCTGCCGGGGATGAATCGTGCCGAAGAGCCCCGAGAGCGTCGGATCACCGTTGAGCACGCCCTGCACGTACCAGTTTGCGGCAGCCTCCGCGACGGCCGGGTCATTGTGTTCGCAGTAACGGTGCCTGCCGTTTCCGCTGCTGAGGTTGCCGGCCTCGTTGACAAAGCCATCCACTCGCCCCATGCAGCCGCCGTAATCGGTGCCGCCACCGCGCCACTCATCATCGATAAGGTTTTTGTGGTCATCTTCGCCAACACGGATTCCGGACCGGCGGCCGGGGCAGTAGAAGAGCGGGATGTTCGTCTGCGCAAGCGATGCATTCCCGAGCACGTTGCGATCGCGGTCCCACGCATCGAACAGCGGCGTCTGCTCGACAAACGGGAGAATCGCGAGCATCCAACTGGTGCCGCGCATGCCGTCGGAGAGGGAAACACCGCCGAGCCGTGCCTCGCCCCATGGGTCATAGCATCCCTGGCAGCTGGCTTTTTGAGTTGTTCGGGTGGCGGCGGGCAGCCGCCCGTTGCCCGATTCGTAGCCGAGCACGGCGATCGCGATTTGCTTGAGGTTGTTGCTGCACTGCGTCCGTCGGGCGGCCTCACGCACGCCCTGCACCGCCGGCAGCAGAAGGCCGAGCAACAAGCCTATGATCGCAATCACGACGAGCAGTTCGACGAGGGTGAACCCTGCAGGCGAAACGCTTCGCAAGCCCGTGCGGCGGGCGGATGCGGCAGGCATGTGAGCCTCCTGGGGGCGTGAGGCGGCGGGCCCGGGGACAGCCAAGCCACCTCTTAAGATAGCCGCTGGTTGTAAGCAAGGTGTGAGGAACGCATCGGCGGCGGTCAGCGGGCTTGCCTCCACGCGGGGATGACACGGCCGTCACGGGCGATGCGTAAAAAAACCGGGCACCCGCTTCCGGGTGCCCGGTTGTCTGCTTTCCGGCGACTGCTCACACTTTTTGGCGGGGGCAGTCGCGGTCTATCGTGCCACGGGCAAGCGAAGGCTCAGGCACCGCGGCGGCGGATACCCATCGCCAAAGCACCAGCCACGCCAAGCCCCGCAAGGGCGATGGAACTTGGCTCGGGAACGGCTGCCGCCTGATATGAACCAAAGGTGACACCCGCATCGGCAGCGGTCGACTTGTTTTTAAGACTGTTTTTCGGGTTGATCACCCACTGCGCGGTATCGAACGACTCGGCATAACTGGTTTCATCGACGCGATATGCCCAACTATCGACGATATTATAGTCCGTGTTGGTGTTGATCAAGCCGTCTGAGCCGCCCCACACGTCAATCACTTCTCCATTTTTGTAAATGTAGAAGTCATCATCGCCGTTGTGGTTGAGTTGGCCGGTAGTCAAATCTGGCGAAAAGCCGAAAAAGTCTGAGAAACCAGTTGAGTTGGCTGCCACGTAATAGAATTCGCCAGCCGAAAGAGAGTCGTCACTGAAGGCCGTTTTGACTTGGTTCGTCGTTGAATTAGCGTTGCTGACGAGTTCCACGCCATAAATCGAAAGATCCGGAATATCGACCGTGGCATACAGTTCGATTGCCTTCGGAAGTCCTCCCGAAAGCGGACCATCAATGATGCCCGTCAGAATCAAATCCGCTCGGGCGGTTCCGCACATGCCGGCGACGACGACGAGAGCCGCGGCCCGCATGAAGTTTCTGTTCCAAGTCATGAGCAATTCTCCTGGTGGTGAGAGCACTCAGCCCGGGAGGGATCTCGAAGGTTCATGGTGAACTTTGACTTCGAGAACCACTCGGGCTGCCTGCTGCCAGCCAGCCGCCACGTTGCGACTCACTGACGAGCAGCATCATGCCCGCGGTGTGTTAGGCGGTGTTGAGCGGCAAGTG
>CAZRKH010000051.1:0-14226 GCA_964600785.1 uncultured Chitinophagaceae bacterium | reverse complement strand
CTCGGAGGCCGACTTCAAGCAGTTCAAGGGGCTGATCCGCCGGCCCAACGGGATCATCCTCGTGACCGGCCCCACCGGCAGCGGCAAGACGACCACGCTCTACGCCGCCCTCAACGAGCTCAACCGCCCCGATACCAAGATCATCACCGCCGAAGACCCGGTCGAGTATTACCTCGCCGGCATCAATCAGGTGGAGGTGCGGCACCAGATCGGCCTCGACTTCGCCCGCATCATCCGCTCGATGCTGCGGCAGGCGCCCAACGTGATCCTCGTCGGCGAGATGCGGGACACCGAAACGGCCCAGATGGGCATCCAGGCCTCCCTCACCGGCCACCTCGTCTTCAGCACCCTCCACACCAACGACGCCCCCGGCGCCGTGACCCGCATGATCGACATGGGGGTGCCGGCCTACCTCGTGGCCTCCAGCGTGATCGCGGTGCTCGCCCAGCGGCTCGGGCGGGGCAACTGCCCCAAGTGTCGCCAGCCCTTCGAGCCTTCCGACACCCAGCTCGAGGCGGCGGGCGTGACCAAGGAGATGCTCGAGGGAGCCACCTTCATGAAGGGCCGGGGCTGCGCCCACTGTCAGAAGTCCGGCTACAAGGGCCGGCTGGGCATCTTCGAACTGATGGTGATGACCAGCAAGATCCGCGAACTCGCCTTCCAGGGGGCCTCCACCCAGGACATCCGTCGGGCGGCGATGGGCCAGGGGATGCGGATGATGTTCGACGACGGCGTCAACAAGGTGCTCAAGGGGATCACGACCTTCGACGAGGTCTTCCGGGTCTCGAAGAAGGTCGAGGCCTGACGCCGGCCGGCCCACAGCGGAGTGCCGGGCCGCTGAAGCCGCCAAAACCGCGGCAAAAACCGTGCTCTCGAGATTCTGGCTGGCCCCGGCAGGACTTTTCAGCCGAAATCTGCAATAATCAATCGGGTTGACCGGGTGGGAGTCAGGGCACCATCCCGGTTCGAGCGTGCACGTCCATGTTCCATGGCACGTCGGCTATTGGCTTGTGCGTCCCGGTCCTCCCACGAGGGCTCCGAGTGGGCGTTCCCCGGTCGGCCGGCCTCGTCCATGTCGATCTCCGCAGGACTCCGCGCCGTGGGCCGCCGCGGCCACAATGGAAGCGGAGGAGGATCCGCATGAGTACCACCGCTGCCACCAACGCCGCCGCCCTCGTGGAGCGGCTGCTGCAAGTCGCCACCGACAACGGCTCCGACGAACTGCGTCTTTCCGGGGGCAGGCCGCCGATGCTGCACGTCGGCGGCCAGATTCGCCCCTTGAAGATGAAGCCGGTGTCTGACGACGACATCGTGGTCCTCTCGCGGGCGGCTTCCGGCGGCGAGTCTGCCAGCGGCGGCTTCAGCTACTCAGGCGCGGCCGGCCACTGGCACGGCAAGCTCGTCGATGCCGAGGGCACGAAGGTGCTCGTCTTCCAGAGATCCGAGCCCCCGGCGGCCGAGGAGCCGCCCCCGCTCGAACTCGCTCTCGACGACGACGAGCCCGCCACGGCCGCCCCGCCGGCCGACGACCCCGGCGACGGGCTGCCCGACTCCCCGCGGGTCGCCTCGGGATCGATCCACATCGACAAGCTGCTCGAGGCGGCCGTCCGCGGCGGCGTGAGCGACATCCACATCACCGTCGGCCAGCCGCCGGTCTTCCGCATCGACGGCGGCATGAAGCCCCAGGCCACCAAGGTGCTCACCGCCGAAGACACCGACGCCCTCATGAAGAGCATCACACCCGAGCGGTGCATGACGGAGCTTGCCGAGCAGGGCGGCTGCGACTTCGGCTTCGCCTTCGGCGACAAGGCCCGCTTCCGCGTGAGCGTTTTCAAGCAGCGGGGCCAGATCGCGATGGTGCTGCGGCAGATTCCCAACAAGATGCTCACCCCCGAGCAGCTCGGAGTGCCGGAGGTCTGCAAGAAGCTCGTCACCCGGCCCCGTGGGCTGTTCCTGGTGACCGGCCCCACCGGCTCCGGCAAGTCGACCACCCTCGCGAGCCTGATCGACTTCATCAATCAAAACTACGACCATCACATCATCACGATCGAAGACCCGATCGAGTTCTACCACCACTCCAAGAAAAGCACCGTCAACCAGCGGGAGGTCGGCAACGACGTGCCGAGCTTCTCCGAGGCCCTGCGGCGGGCGTTGCGGCAGGATCCCGACGTGATCCTCGTCGGCGAACTTCGCGACCTCGAGACGATCGAGGCGGCGATCTCGGCGGCGGAGACCGGGCATGTCGTCTTCGGCACGCTGCACACCACCGGGGCCCAGGGCACGGTCAACCGGATCATCGACGCCTTCCCCACCAACCAGCAGGAGCAGATTCGCACCCAGCTCTCCACGGCGATCCTCGGTGTCGTCAGCCAGGCCCTGCTGCCGAAGATCGGCGGCGGAAGAGTGGCCGCCTACGAGGTGCTCGTGGTGACCTCGGCGATCGGCAACCTGATCCGGGAAAACAAGACATTCCGCATCAACTCCGCGATCCAGACCGGCGCCAAGCTCGGCATGCAGCTGCTTGATGACCACCTCTTCAGGCTCTGGAATGAGAAGAAAGTCGCCGAGGAAGACGTGATGTACAAGGCCCAAAATCCCGACGACCTGATGATCCGCATCGCCAACGCCAAGCGGGGCGTGTACGACAACGATGACGGAGGGCGAGACTGACCGATGGCACTCAAGCGTCTCGGACAAATCCTGGTCGATCTCGGTCTCATCGACGAGATCCAGCTGCAGACCATGCTCGAGGAGCAGCAGGCCCGCGGGGGGGAGCTGCTCGGCCGCGTGGGGCTCTCGCTGGGCTTCTACGACGAGGAGCAGCTTGGCGAGGCCCTCGCCGAGCAGTGGAACACCAACTTCGTGACCCTCTACGACCGGGAGATCGACTCTGAGACACTGCAACTGATCAGCGAGCCGATGGCCCAGCTGTACTGCGTGATTCCACTGGCGCTGTCCGACAACCGGCTGACGATCGCCACCGCCTCGCCGCAGAAGATCCAGATCGCCGATGAGCTGCGGGTGCTGCTCGGCTATGACATCCACTCGGTGGTGGCCACCGAGGCGGAGATCGACAAGGCGATCGAGAAGTACTATTCGTCCGAAACCGACAGTGTCGAGTCGTTGGTGGAGGGCCTCGAGGCCGACGCGGTCCTCGCCGCGGCCGTGGCGGCAGCCGGCGGCGATTCCGACGCGATCGACCTCACGAGCGTCGAGGCGCTTGCCGAGAGCGGACCGGTTCGCAAACTGCTCAACATGGTGCTTCTGCTGGCGATCCGTGACGGCGCCAGCGACATCCACTTCGAGCCGTTCGAGCACGAGTTTCGCATCCGCATCAAGGCCGACGGCGTGCTCTACGAGATGGTGCCGCCCCCGAAGCACCTCTCTTTCGCGATCACCACCCGCATCAAGGTCATGGCCAGCCTCGACATCGCCGAGCGGCGGCTGCCGCAGGACGGCCGGATCGAGCTGACCGTCGGCGGCCATCCGGTCGACCTGCGGGTCTCGGTCTTGCCCACGCTCTTCGGCGAGAGCGTGGTGATGCGGGTGCTCGACCGGGGCGTGGTCTCGCTCGATCTGACCAAGGTCGGCATGGACGACGTGACTCTGCGGAAGTTCCGCGAGATCATGATCCGGCCCAACGGGATCGTGCTCGTCACCGGGCCCACCGGCAGCGGCAAGACGACCACGCTCTACTCGGCTCTCTCCGAGCTCAACAGCCCCGACGACAAGCTGATCACCACCGAAGACCCGATCGAGTACGACATCGACGGGATCGTGCAGGTGCCGATCGATCAGGAACTCGGCAACACCTTCGCCGCCTGCCTGCGGGCGATCCTCCGCCAGGATCCCGACCGCATTCTCGTCGGTGAGATCCGCGACGTGGAGACGGCGGAGATCGCGGTCCAGGCCTCGCTCACCGGCCACATGGTCTTCTCCACCCTGCATACCAACGACGCCCCCTCGACGGTCACCCGGCTGAGAGACATGGGCGTGCCGCCATTTTTGATCACCGCCACCGTCGAGGCGATTCTCGCCCAGCGGCTCGTGCGGCGGATCTGCAGCGACTGCAAGGAGGAGGTCACGCCCGGCTCCGACGTGATGGCCGACCTGGAGCTGACGAGCGACGAGATCGCCGACAAGAAGTTCTACCGCGGCCGCGGCTGCGAGAAGTGCAACCATTCCGGCTACAAGGGCCGATTGGGGCTCTTCGAACTGCTGATCATGAACGACGAGCTTCGCGACATGGTGATGCGGAATGCCTCCACGGAGGATCTGCGAACCGCCGCGAGGAAGGCCGGCATGGTGACGCTCCGCGAGGCTGGCCTGGCGGGCGTCTTCGAAGGACAGACGACGGCTGAGGAAGTGATTCGAGAAACCATCCTGGAGGCGTGAAAGCGATGCCCACCTACCAGTTCGAAGCGATCGACGCGGCCACCGGCAAGGAGGTCCACGACAGCGTGGACGCGACCACCGAGGCCGAGGCCCAGGCCACGATCCGCTCGATGGGCTACATGGTCACCAAGCTCAAGGCCAAGCGGGCCAAGCCCCAATCAAGCACGTCGAAAAAGGGCCGCACCTTCGCCATCGGCGGCGTGAAGGGGAAGGATCTCACGCTCTTCACCCGGCAGCTCTCGATCCTGCAGGATGCCGGCCTGCCGATCCTCCGGAGCCTCAAGATTCTCGCCGACATGCAGAAGCCGGGCCGGCTGAAAAACTCGCTGCTCGATGTCTGCGACGAGATCGAGGGCGGGGCCACGCTCTCCGAGGCCCTCGCCAAGAGCCCCAAGGCCTTCGACCGCCTCTATTGCAACATGATCCGGGCCGGCGAGGCCGGCGGTGCCCTCGAGGTGATCCTGCGGCGGCTTTCGGAGTTCATGGAGCGGAGCCAGTCGCTCAAGCGGAAGGTGAAAGGCGCGATGGTCTACCCGATCGTGGTGATCATGGTGGCCGTCGGCATCCTCACCTTCATCATGATCAAGATCGTTCCGCAGTTCAAAAAGATCTTCGATGACTTCGGCAGCGAACTGCCGCCGATGACCCAGATCCTGATCGACATCTCCAACTGGACGGTCACCTACTGGTACCTGATTCCGGCGATTCCCTTCGGCATCAATCTGCTGATCAAGGCGATCAAGCTCGTGCCCTACGGACGCTTCGGCTGGGACCTGTTCATCCTCAAGGCGGTGATTTTCGGCCAGCTGGTGGAGAAGAACATCCTCTCCCGATCCACGCGAACCCTCGGCACGCTGCTTTCATCGGGTGTGCCGATTCTCGAGGCTCTCAACATCACCAAGGAGACCTCCGGCAACATGATGTTCGAGCGGCTTTTCTCGCGGGTCTCCGAATCGATCCGCGATGGCGACGCGATCGCCAAGCCGCTCAAGGAGCACTCGGTGCCGCCGTTCAATGCGGTGGCGATGCTCTTCTGGACAACCTTCATTCCCGGCATCGGGGCCCTGCTCTACCTCACCCGCTACAACAAGCGGGTCGTGGATGATCTCGTGGTCAACATGGTCGACGTCGGCGAGGAATCGGGCGAACTCGACACGATGCTCTACAAGGTGGCCGACACCTACGACGAGGAGGTGGCGGTGCTCACCGAAAGCCTCACGAGCCTCATGGAGCCGCTGTTGATCATCTTTCTCGGCGGTGCGGTGGGCTTCATCGTGGTGGCCCTCTTCATGCCGCTGATCAAACTCATCAATGACCTGTCGTAAACCCTCGAGCCCATCTGATCCCGTGAAACCGATGCAGCCCCGCCGCCTGTGCCGCCGTGCCGCCCCGGGCTCCCCGCGAGCCACGGGGGGGTTCACGGTCGTGGAGCTGCTCGTGGTGATCAGCATCATCCTCGCCCTGATGGCCCTGATCGGGGCGGCGGTCGCGGCGGCGACGGCCAACGGCAAGGAGGCCGCCACCCGGGCCACGATCGGCAAGCTCGACACCATCCTCCGGGCCCAGCTGGCACGGTATGGCTCGCGGTATGTCGACACCTCATCGCCGGGAGACATGACCAAGGCTGTGTATCGCGCCTGGAAGATCCGCCGCGAGATGATCACCGGCGACATGGTGGACCGCTGGAGCGACGTCGATCTGATGGTGGCCGACAACCCGACAGGCGACGACGAGGACGCGACCTTCACCTCCGCGCCGCAGCGGTCGTATATCGCCACGCGGCAAAACGGCGGCACGCCCTCGAACACCTATGCGGGGGCCGAGTGCCTCTTCATGATCATCACGCAGGGCGGCTTCGCCGACTGCCTCGACTGTAACGCCCTGAAGAACGTCCGCCGTGGCGACAAAGACAACGACGGCTATTTCGAGTTTTGGGACGAGTGGGAGAACCCGATCGGCTACATCCTCTGGCCGGCGGGCGTCAAAATCCCGGTCAACGGCGAGGCGAAATACTTCTCCGGCGACCGGACCCCTGAGCCGGCCTTCTCCGGCTCCCCCTCGCCCACGCTCGGCCTGCGGCCGCTGATCTACTCCGCCGGCCCCGACGGCGAGTACGGCTTCGAGCGAAACGGCGAGGCCGCCACGCTCAACCTCGGCAGCGACCCGCCCGGCCGCGACTGCGGCAACCCGGCGGCCGATCCGATTTCCAAGGCGGGCCAGCCGATTGCCGGCAAGGAAAAGAACGTGCTCGACAACCTCACCAACCTCGACGAGAAGGCGTCTTTATGATCCCGCAACGCACGCCACCAACGTCTCGCCGCGGCGGCTACACGATCGTGGAACTGCTGGTGGTGGTCGGCCTGATCGCCACGCTTTTTTCACTGATCGCGGTCGGCATGCGGCCGGGCACCAACTCCCAGGTCTTGCGGGCGGCCAGGCTGCTCGCCTCGTCGATCGTGGCCGCCCAAACCCGGGCCCTCGGCAGCGAGAGCGGTTCGGCGGTGATCTTCGAGGTCGATTCTGCGCCGCCGGGCGGCTGCCAGCGAATCAACGACGCGGCGGCCGAGCCGCTGCTCTTGGGCACGGCGACGGGCGACTTCGATCGGGCGGCGACGTCCGCAGCGGTGCAGGTCAACACCACGTCAGGCTGCGAAACCCAACTGCCGCGGGCCTACCGCATTCAGTTCCATGGCGATGAGGGAGGCCAGCCGCAGCCGCCCTCGCCATGGTATGCCTTCGTTGGCGACATCTCGGGCAGCGGCACAGCGTCGCTGCGAGGCAGTGCCGGACAGACCCTCGACAACACGATCTGGCCCGTCAACGACGGCGTCACGCCGCTCGGGGTGAGCCTCACCTGCTATCCCTCGAAGGGGCCGACCTCCACCGACCTCCCGTCGCTCGCCGCGATCGACCTCCGCTACAGTGGTGTGGGCAACGATCCCGCCACGACCTACGGCAGCCTCAACGGCAAAGGCGCGATCGGCCTCGGCTTCGACAGGCTCGGTGCCGTCGAGGCGGTCATGCTCGACGTCCTCGGGCAGCCGACCGGTCGCCCCGAACCACTCGAGCCCTCCGGCCCGGTCTTTTTTCTGGTGGCGGCCAAGAAGGCCATCGAGACCGGCGCCAACACGCTGGCGAGTGATGCCGCCGTGTGGGTTGTCGTCGATTCCGCCACCGGCAAGGTGACCCTCTCCTCCAACGTTCCACAGCAGGGCACCGACGCCGCTTCCCTCGCGGCAGCCCGCGCCAAGGCCCGAGCCGGCACCCCGGTGGGCCGCTGACAATCACGAGTTTTCTCATGATCCAGACCATGCTCCAGCCAATCATCCAGACTGCCACACCCATCCGCTGCCAGCCCCCGAGCGGTCCGTCGAGCCGCCGCGGCGTCACGCTGCTCGAGGTGCTCGTGGCGATGGGCATTCTCGCGATCGGCCTCTCGAGCGTGGCGGCCCTGATGCCCGCCGCCGGCAGTCGCCTTGCCGACGCCGCCAATGCCGACCGGGCCGGCACCCTCTCGGCCAACGCCTATGCCGACGTGATGAACCATGGCCTCGCGGCAGCCGACATGTTTCCCGGCAACTCGGCCGGTGCCGCCTGCGTATTCGGCAAGATGTTGCCCGCGGCAGTGGGTCCCTCCAATGGCGCGATCGTGGCGGCTGTTCCCGCCACGGTCGAACTGCGGATCGATGCCAAGGAGGATCCGGGGTTCGATCGCGGATTCATCCTCTCCGACACGCTCACCTACGGCCCGCCGGTCGCCTTCAACCTGCCGAGCAACGTCTTCGTCAACAACGGAGCCGGGCCGCGGGAGATCAAGGCCGGCGTCTGCTGGGGCGGGATGCTGGCCCCGACGGTGCCCGGAGCCGATCCGGCCCCCGGCGACACGGCAACGCTGTCGATCGCGGTCTTCCGCAAAAACTCCGGCAACCCGCCGATGGCGATCACGCTCGAGCCGAGAAACGGCGTCTATGCGATTCAGCCGGCCGATGCCCCGGTGCAGCGGAAGTATGTTGCCGGCTGCTCCTACGTGCTGGCCCTCCCACCGCCTGATGGCACGCGGCCTGCCCGCTGGTTCAAGGTCAGTTCCTCTTGGGCCGACGGGCCTCTGGGCCCCTCCTATGCCGTCTTTGAATCCGCCGAAATCGCGAACTACGGCTCCGACTCCACCCCGATCACCGCCCTCGGTTTTGAGGGCCTGCTTCGCGTTGATGAACACCTGGTAACGCTCGAATGACGACCTCCTTCCATCCCTCCGGGCAGCCACACTCGAGGAGCCGACGACCGATGAACACTCCCATCCCTTCGACCGGGCCTCTGTCGAATCCGGCCGCAGCGGGCCGACGTCGAGGCATGATCCTGCTGCTCGTGATGAGCATGCTCACGATCTTCATGATGCTTGGCGTGCTGATGCTCACACTCACCGCCCGCTCCCGCGAGAGCGCCCGGGCCTTTGCCGAGGTCACTGCCGGCGGTGGCGAGTCGGCGATCCTCGCCAGGCGACTGCTCGACGAAGCCCTGCTCTCACTGGTGCGGGGTGGACCCGACATGATCGATGACCAGGCCAACGACATCACCGAGAGCCTGCTTGGCGACCGCTATGGCAACGGCACGCCCAGCGATGGCGACGGCACCCTCGAAGGCCTTTCTGTCGGGCTCAATAGGGATAGGGCGCAGAACTCGCTTCGGATCGCTGCGGCGATCAACGGCAATCCCTCGGCCGGCGAGCTCGTCGGCCGAGTGGTCACGATCGAGCCCAATCTCTCCGTACAGCCAGACGCGGTAACGGTCAGCTACCGGATCATCGGGGCGGAAAGCCGAACGGGTGGATACTTTCTGACGGTGGCCGACATCCGCCCGCCCCAGCTCGGCACACTGCCCACCGGACGCGGGCATCGCCTGCTTGTCAACGGCGGCGACTTCCAGCATGAGGCGAGCGATTCGTTCGGGCAGGATGCCTGGCTTTCCCGCGTGCTGACCGACGCTTCCGGCAAGGCCATCCCGAAGCGGCCGGCCTTTGGATCGCCAAACGAGTTCCAGGTCGACAACGACAACGACGGCCTTGCCGACGGCATCTGGCTTACGAACGTGCTTCCCGACCAGCCTTCTCCGCTCGGCGGTGAATACGAGTTTGAGGTCTCGTATCTTGTGATCGACCTCGACGGCAAGATCAACATCAACGCCCACGGCGAGGGCGGCGGAAGCCTTGGCCCGGGTGCCATCGACGCCGCGGCGGTCGTGGATGGTGGAAAGGGCGGGAATGGCAACAACAGCGTCTGGAACCGGGTACGCGACGGCGGCGGCCCGCCCGGCAGCCGTCAGCCGTCCGATGGCCAGAAGCGGCCGCCGCCGTTCGTCGGTGGCGACGGCCGCCTGCCCCCCGGGCAGACCAAAACGCCCCGACTGCGGCGGCTCGATCTCGACGGCCCCCGGCCGGCGGCCCTCGAGAGCGGCGGTGCCGCCGAAAATCTCTTCACGTATGGTGAACTCGAGCGGGTGCTGCGGCAGTTTGACCGCGACGCGGCAACCCTGCCGCCGCGGCTTGCGGCCCTCCTCGATGAACGAGGCGAGGCCTCCCGACTGAAGATCACCACCGACAGCTGGGACACGCCCGGCCTCACCGGCGCCACGGCCAAGGCCGTGGCGACCAAACGAGACACATCGCCCCCGCCCCTGCCGCTCGAGGTCGCCCAGGGGCTCCGGTTCGACCTGAATGCCGAGCCACTCGCCGATGACAAAGACAAGCAGGCCTACTGCAACAATCTCTACGAGGTCGCCGTGGCCGCGGGAGCCCCGGCCGGCCAGGAGACCGCCCGGTGGGCCGCCAACGTGGTCGATTTTCTCGACGAAGATTCAAGCCCCACCGACTTCAAGCTCGAAAGCTGCAAGGTAAACGTCACCGGCTACGAGCCACCGGCCGACGGCTCGGCGCCGTTCGCGGTGCCGCCCAACCAGGGGAAATTTGCAAGCCAGGCCGACCTGCTCGGAGTTCCCAAGGGGAGCAAGGACGAGATCGAGCAGTTGCTCGATCCGCAAAATCCCGCCGGAGTCCTGGAACTCGTCTCGCTCGCCGCCGAGCACCCCCAGATTCTCGAGGCCACGACCGTTACGCCGCAGTATGAAAGCAGCGTGTTTATTGCCGACCCGACCGCGGGCCGCATCTGCCGCTGGCGGACGCCGGGCCTGGTCAACGTCAACACCTGCGACAACGACACCTGGGAGGCCGTGTCCCGCATGGGCGGCCCCAATCCCTTCACGCCCGCCCCCGCCCGCCGCGACAGCGACGTGCTTTTGCGGGAAGGCATCGCCTTCAACGACGGCACCAGCGTGGTGGCCTACCAGCCGGACATCGCCAATCAGCTGGCCACAGCCGCCACCGTCCGCTCCAACGTGTTCGCCATCTGGATCACCCTCAAGATTCACGACACCTCGGCCACCGCCGGCGGCGATCGCTTCCACCGGCTCTTTGCGATCGTCGACCGTTCGATTCCCGTCGGCTACTCCCCCGGTGAAAACCTGAATGTGGCCGACACGATCCGCCTCAAGCGGGTGCTTGAATGAACCGCCCCCTGCAGCACGCCGACAGCCACCCCGCGGCCGTGCCGGCCGACGGTCGCGGGGGTTTTACGCTCGTGGAAATGCTCGTGGCGGCGAGCATCACACTCGTGATCATGGGAGCGGTGGCATCGCTCTTCGGCACTTTCGGCCGCTCCGCCTCGCAGACCCAGAAGATCATCGAGCTGACCGGCACGATGCGGTCGGCGGCCTGGCAGCTGCGAAAAGACCTCGCCGGGATCACGGTCGATCCCCGGCCGCCGCTCGCCCCCGAGGCCAATGCCGGCTACCTCGAGATCATCGAGGGCCCGCTGAGCGACAACTCGGCGGCCACCGGCACCTCGAACATCGTGGCCGACGTGGACGACATTCTCCTGTTCACCACCCGCAGCCTCGGCGATCCCTTCAGCGGACGGGTCGGCGGGGGCCGTCTGGAGTCGCCGACGGCCGAGGTGGCCTGGTTCTGCAAGAACACCGGCCAGACCCTCGGCACGCAAACACTATTCAACCTCCATCGCCGGCAACTGCTCGTCTCGGCCTACCCCGGCGTGAACTTCGGCAACGGCGATGATCTTTCAATGCGGCTCGAAAACGGCAGCCCGGTGCCCAACTCGCTCGGCGACCTCACCAAGCGCGAGAATCGATTCCTGCATCTCGGCTCGCAGCAGCCGTTTCCCTTCACGGCCCAGATCCCGACGAACAACACGAACAATCGCTTTGGTGAAGTCCTCTCCGGCGACCGGGCCGGCGAAGACATCGTGCTTCGCAATGTGCTCGCCTTCGATGTACGGGTCTTCGACCCCAAAAGTCCCAACAACCGCTTCGCCTACGTCGATCTCGGCCGGCAGCCGTCCGGAAACCCCGCCACGGTGCTTACCGGTGCGGCCAATCCACGGTCGAAGCTGACGGCAACCTACGACACCTGGAGCACCCACTACGAGTTCAACGGGATCGACGACGATGGCGACAACGAGATCGACGAGGGCACCAACGGCTTCGACGACGACGACAACGGGGCGATCGACGACGTCGGCGAACTCGAGACCCTGCCCCCCTACCCCGTGCCGTTGAGGGGGCTGGAGGTGCGAATCCGCTGCTGGGAGCCCTCGAGCCGGCAGATCCGCCAGATCACCGTGCGGCACACGTTTGTGGCCCACTGATCACCTCGTGTATGCTCCTTGGGGTCATTTGCCCGCAACATCTGTTCTCGCCTCTCAACCCACGGGAAACTCCAGTCATGCTCCCTCGCGTCCCGAAGCGTCCCCGCGCCGGGTTCACCCTCGTGGAACTCCTCGTGGTGATGGTGATCATCGGCATGCTGATGGCATTGCTGCTGCCGGCGGTGCAGAGTGCCCGCGAAGGCGGCCGCCGCACCGCCTGCTCCAATCACCAGTACCAGCTGACCTTCGGCCTCATCCAGGCCTGTGACGCCCACGGGTTTCTGCCTGGCTGGCGCAACGAGCTCAAGCCGATGCAGCCGGGATCCTGGACCGTCGCCGTGCTGCCCTACATCGAACGCAATGACGTCTTTGCCGTGTGGCCAAACTCCGGCTCCGGCGTCTACCTCAGCATGTTCGTCTGCCCCTCCTCGCCGCCCGACGCGCTCACGATCCCGGTCTGCGCCTACGCCGGCAACAGTGGGGAGCTTAGCAATGCAAGCGCCGCCACCGGCGTGATGCGAGATGCTTGCGAGGACTACGGCCTCGTCAATCTCGACGACATCGCCGCGGCCGACGGCACCGCCACCACGCTGTTGCTCTCGGAGCGGTGCGGCCAGGGAGCCGAATCGGCTCCGCTCACGCAGGCCTACTGGAACACGCAAATCGGCCCGACTCCAGGCTTCACCAACGGCACGGCCGCCGTGCCCGCCTTCGGCATCACGGGGAGCAAGCAGAACAAGGTGATCAACAGCCGCACGAACGCAGCCCCCGGCTTCTGGAGCCAGCCCTCCTCCAACCACCCCGGCGGCGTGGTGGCTTCCTTCTGCGACGGCCACACGCAGTTCATCAAGGATTCACTCGGGGCGAACGTCTATGCCCAACTGCTGAGCATGGACAACTCGCAGGTCAGCACGGGACCTGCGGCAGACTGGCGGGGAACGTACAACGTCCTCGACGAAAAAGACTACCGCTAGGCCGGGATTCAGGCTGGCAGCGGACTGGCTGGCCCTCCCCGGCCGCGGTTGACTCGCTACGATAGAGCGAATATCCGTCCCCCGCAGGCTCCGCCGATGCCATCGATTTCGCCTTCGCCGGCCGCCCCCAACCCGGCCATCGACCTTGCCGATGCCCGGCGACGATTGATTGTCCATCCGCTCTATAGCCGCATCGACTCCGCGGCGGCGCTGCGGCGGTTCATGGAATTTCATGTCTATGCCGTGTGGGACTTCCAGAGCCTGCTCAAGGCGATGCAGCGGTCGCTGACCTGCACCAGCCTGCCCTGGCTGCCCACTGCCGACCGCGAGGCCCGCCGGCTGGTCAATGAGATCGTGCTCGACGAGGAATCGGACGAACTCCCCGAAGGCGGCCATGCCTCCCACTTCGAACTCTACCTCGAAAGCATGCAGGCCGCCGGTGCCGACACCGGCCCGGTCGAAGGCCTGCTCGCCGCGATTGCCGCCGGCAGGCCGCTCGATGAGGCCCTCGACTCGTCAGATGTGCCCCCGGCCGCGGCCGAGTTTATTCGCCGTTCCTTCGCGGTGATCGCCTCCGATTCAGCCCACCGGATCACCGCGGCCTTCACCTTCGGCCGCGAGGACGTGATCCCAGACATGTTCCGCCAGCTTGTCAGCCAGCTTGCCGACCAGAATCCCGACACGTGGGGCCGCTTCCGCTTCTACCTCGAGCGGCACATCGCCCACGACGATGCCTGCCATGCCCCCGCCTGCCGCCGCATCATCGGCCGGATGTGCGGCAACGACACCGCCAAATGGGCGGAAGCCTCGGCGACCGCGAGGGAATGCCTCGAGGCCCGGATCGCGCTTTGGGACGCGATTGCCGCTGAGATCGGCGAGCCGACGTAGAAGCCGTCGTCGTGCCAGGCTATTTGGCGGCCACCAGTTCCGCCTGCTTCCGCTCCTCGACGATCTCCTTTTGGATGTTGCCCGGCGTCGGCCGATACTTGGCAAACTCCATCGAGTAGACGCCCTGGCCCTGGGTCGCGCTTCGCAGATCGGTCGAATAGCCGAAGGTCTCCGCCAGCGGCACCTCCGCGATGATCGTGGAGGTGTTGCCAACCGTTTCGGTGGAGACGATCAGGCCCCGCCGCTTGTTGAGCTCG
>CAZRKH010000050.1:0-7996 GCA_964600785.1 uncultured Chitinophagaceae bacterium | reverse complement strand
TCGATCGCGTCCCAGGGGCAGACCTTGAGGTCGTAGGGATTCGATTTCTTGCCGGGAATGTGGACGCAGACCTCACATCCCACGCACCGCTCGAGGTCGATTTCGCACCAACTCTGGAGATTGTGGAACTGGTCGTACTGCTGCACCTTCTCGATGCAGTCGACCGGGCAGACCTCCAGACAGGCCTCGCAGCCTGTGCAGTTGTCGGCGTTGATGACCGCCAGTTCTTTGGGCAGTTTTTTGCGGGGACCTTGCTTTGCCATGGGGATTTCACTCGGTCGATGGTGGGGGAAATCTTGACCTGCGGCCTCACGACCACTCCATGGTAGTCAGCCGGTCAACCCCGGCACAATTGCCGCCCCCGCGGGCAGGGGACCATGGAGGGCTTTTTCCACGGTCCGTCAGACCCGCTCGCCGCGGAGCAGGTCTTCGGGGGTCTGCCGAGCCCGCACGAGCCGGGCGGATCCGCCGTCGATGAGCACCTCGGCCGGCAGCGGTTTCGAATTGTAGTTGCTCGCCATCACGAAGCCGTAGGCCCCGGCCACGTCGATCACCAGGAAGTCGCCCACCGACGCCGGCGGCAGCGGCCGGCCCTCCACGAAGCCCCCCTCGGCCTGGGTGAAGATATCACCCGACTCGCACAGCGGCCCGCCGACCACCAGTTCGCTCGGCTCTCCCGCCGCGGGCCGGCCGGCGGCAGTGACGACCCGCATCGGGTGGTATGAGCCGTAGAGCACGGGCCGGGCCAGGGTGTTGAAGCCGGCGTCGACGAGCAGATAGCGGTTTGAGCCCATCCGCTTGATCGCCCGCACCTCGGTGATGAGTGATCCGGCCTCGGCGGTCAGATACCGGCCCGGCTCGATCTCCAGCCGCAGCCGATGGCCGAAGCGATCCTCCAGCCGCCGGCGGGCGGCATCCCAGAGCCGGAAGTAGCCGCCCAGGTCGGCATGGCTTTCTTCGGGGCGGTAGGGAACCGGCAGCCCGCCGCCGGCGGAGATTGTCGTCAGCGAGCGGCCGACCTCCATCGCCAGCCGCTCCATCGCAGCGGCCACCTCCGCAAGATGGGCCAGGTCAGAGCCGCTGCCGATGTGCATGTGCAGGCCGCTTACGGAAAGCCCGGCCCATTCGGCCCTCCGCAGCACGTCGGGAAGATCCTCGTGCCAGATGCCGTGCTTGGAGCCCTCGCCACCGGTGTTCGTCTTTTGGCTGTGGCCGTGGCCGAAGCCGGGGTTCACCCGGAGGGTCACCGCCGATCCCGGCACCCGCTCGGCAAGCTGGTCGAGCATGTCGGGCGAGCCGCAGTTGACATGGATCCCGTGGGCCACGACCGCCTCGAGGCTTTCGCGATCGAAGATGTCGGCGGTGTAGACGATCGGGTGTTCCGCGGCGAGTTCGCCCGGGCCCGAGTCACCACCGGTAGCGTGGACGGGAAAGCCGGCGGCGATCGCCCTGGCGATCTCCCCGCCGCTCACCGCATCGACGACCACCCCCTCACGGCGAACCAGGTCGAGCACCGCGATGTTGGAGCAGGCTTTCTGGGCGAAGCGGACGGTGTCCCAGTCGGCGAGGTCGCGGCACCTTCGCCGGATCATCTCGGCGTCGTAGGCATACAGCGGCGTCCCATATTCCCGGGCCAAATCGGCCACGCCCACCTCCGCGATGGCTGCGGACGGTTCGATCGCCGTGTGATCCGCACCGCTCACGGGCCAAACCCTCCCCCGGCCGGTATCGCTTGCGGGACCATCCCCGGGGGCATCGCTCCGAACGCGGAGAAGGCCTTGAGCACCCCGGCATCGACCGCCGCCTGCCAGGCCAGCCCTCGCTCGATCGGCCGGAGAATCACGCGGAAGCTGGCCGAATCGGCCTCGGCTGCGAGCTTCGCTGCCGCTGCGAGCGACTCGTCTCCGCCGGTCCTGCCGGCGAAGTCGAGCAGTTTGTCGACCGCCACCTCGAAGGCCATGCCGGCCCGCACCTGCTTCTCGCGGCCGGCATCGGCGATGAGCTTCTCGGCCCGGGCCGCGGCATCGCCGCCGGAGAGCAGGAAGGCGTATTCGGGGGCGACCGCGAGTGTCAGCGAGACCGTGTCGCCAAAGGCCTCGGCGGCCTCCGGATCCTCCACGTCGATCTCGATCTCGTGAAGATTCGCCTCGCCGGCCCGGCCGGTGTCGAATCGAACCCGCACCGCGTCGGGAAGCTCGATCGCGGCGATTCCCTGCTTGACGGCCTTCTCGATCTTCCCGCCGTCGGCGACCCGCGAGCCGGCGGTCATCGCGATTGTGTCACCCTCCTCGGACACCACCATCGTCGCCTCGAGCCGCCCGCTTGCGAGCATGCCCCCGAGCAGTTCGCGGACCACGGCGATCACCGGGTTCATCGACGGATCGTCGTTGTCTTTAGCCGCCTGCTCGAAGCCCTGCTCGATCGCAGCCGCAGTCTGCCCGTCGACCCGCTGCGCCACAAGCAGCCGCAGCAGCGGCTCGTCGATTGTCGGCATCGGCACGCTCAGCGTGGTCTTCGGATCGGTGGCCACCGCTGCGGCCGCCGCGGATCCCGGGGTGGCGACACTGCGGTTTTCCAGCAGCACCCGCCCTCCCGCCTCGTCGATGCCCAGGCCGAGGGTCAGCGTCTCGAGCTGGTCGAGGTTCTGCATCACTCCGGCCAATTGAGGATTGCCACCCTGCTGGGCCGCGGCCTGTTGGAGCATGGCTCCGAGCTGCTGTCGCTGGGCCTCCGGCAGGCGGGAGGGATAGACCCGCACCGCGAGAGTGAAGTCATCGACGAGCGTGGCAAACTCCTCGGCCGGATCGAGCTGTTGCGGGGCGGGCATGCCGGCCGCGGCGACCATCGCCCAGCCGTTGTGTTCCACGATCTCGGCGGCGCCCGCCGCGGGCACCGCGATCCGCCGGGTCTCGCCGTCCTTCTCCGCAGGGCCGATCACACCCTCGAGCGAGCCGAGCAGCCTGTCGAGGTCCTTGACCGGAACGCAGATCGCTCCGGAGATCTGCTCGTCCTTGGCGGTCACGATGACGCCGAGGGGCCGCTTCACGTCGAGCCCGCCGAGCCCCTTGCCGCCGGTGACACCCATGATCAGCGTCTCGGCCATCGCCGCGAGTCCTGGCTGGTCGATCTGGCGGCCCAGCCAGCCGAGCTGGCTCTTCAGATCGGCGTAGCCGTCGATGGCAAGCACCGCGACGACATCGTCGGCCCGGCCAAGCCGCATGCTCATCGGGAAGGTCGTCGCGGCCACGACCGCGGCGAGGGCCGGGCCGAGAAAGCGAAGAAACAGGGGGCGTGTCGGGCGTGTCGGGCTTGTCAGACGTGTCAGGCGTGTCAGACGTGTCAGACGTGTCAGACGTGTCATGGGATTTCCTGAAGAGGAGGTGTCCGGCGAAAAGGCCAACGGGTATTCTAATGGTATGAACGACGTGACCCGCCAGCGATTTCCCGCGACCGCAGGCGGGGCGATCCGGCCGCGGTCAGGCCGGCCGCTGGATGACGACGGCGGCCTCCGTCTGCCCGGAATTTCGCGTTCTCGCTGGGTCGAGCAGGACGACACCGCGGCCCTCGCCCGGGCCCTGCGGCCGACGACCCCGGGAATGCGGCTGCATCTGCTGCTGTTCCTGGCCACCTGCCTGACCACCTTCGCCGCCGGCGCCGTCGGCTGGCAGCCGGTTCTGCCGGGGGTCGATGAGGGGCTGCTGGGAGACATCCTCGCCAGGTGGCCCCAGGGGCTCGCCTACATGGCCGCGGTGATGGCGGTGCTTGCGGCCCACGAAGCGGGCCATTACCTCGCAGCGCGGCTCCACGGCATCCCGGCCACGCTGCCGTTTTTCATTCCGATCCCGATTCTGCTTACAGGCACCCTCGGGGCGGTGATCGGCATGGAGGGCTCGCGAGCGAGCCGCCGGCAGCTCTTCGATATCGCGCTTGCCGGTCCGTTGGCGGGTCTGGTGGTGGCCGTGCCCTGCATGGCCGCGGGAATCCTCGCGGCCACGCCCGACCCCCGCAGCCCCTTCGCGCTGCCCCCGGTGGCCCACTGGATGATCGGCCTGCTGCGGCCCGACCTGGCCGCCGGCATGCCCCTGGCGCCCAATGCGATGTTCATGGCCGGCTGGGTGGGCCTGCTGGTGACCGGCCTGAACATGATTCCGGTCAGCCAGCTCGATGGCGGGCATGTCAGCCGGGCGATGTTCGGGGAGCGGAGCCGCTGGGTGGCCAGGGGCGTGCTGGTGCTGGCGATCACGGCGATCGTGGTCTACGGCAAGTTCAACTGGATCGCGGCGGTGGTGGTGGTGACGCTGCTGGGGGTCGATCATCCGCCGATCCGCGACGATGGCCGGCCGCTCGGTGCGGTGCGGTGGGTGCTGGGCATGGCGGCCTGGCTGATCCCGCCGGTCTGCTTCATGCCCGACCCGCTGGTGGTCCATTAGAAGGTTCGATTGACGTCCTGCCCCGACCGGCGTGAGAATGAGGAAAATCGGGAAACATTTCGCGAAAACGAGGTTGCCGTCGTGAATTTCATCGAGCAGGAAGATGCCGAGGTGTGGGCGGCGATCGCCGCGGAGCAGGCCCGCCAGCAGGAGGGCCTGGAGATGATCGCCAGCGAGAACTTCACCAGCCCCGCGGTGATGCAGGCGACCGGCAGCGTGCTGACCAACAAGTATGCCGAAGGCTATCCGGGCCGCCGGTATTACGGTGGCTGCGAGTTCGTCGACAGGGTCGAAGATCTCGCCCGCGAGAGGCTGCGGCAGCTCTTCGGTGCCGAACATGCCAACGTCCAGCCCCATTCGGGCAGCCAGGCCAACGAGGCGGTCTATCTCGCCGCGATCTCGCCGGGCGACACGGTGCTGGCCTTCGACCTCGCCCACGGTGGCCACCTGACCCACGGCATGAAGCTCAACAGTTCGGGCATTTTTTACAACTTCGTCCACTACGGCGTCCGCCGCAACGACCACCTCCTCGACTTCGACCAGGTCGCCTCGCTTGCCCGCGAGCATCGGCCGAAGCTGATCATCGCCGGGGCCAGTGCCTACCCGCGCGAGATTCCCCATGCCCGCTTCGCCGAGATCGCCCGCGATGTGGGGGCCAAGCTGCATGTCGACATGGCCCACTACGCGGGGCTCGTGGCGGCCGGCGTGCACGACAACCCCGTGCCCGTCGCCGACTTCGTGACCAGCACCACCCACAAGACCCTCCGCGGGCCGCGGGGCGGGATCGCGATGTGCCGTGAGGCCCATGCCAAGGATCTCGACCGCTCCGTCTTCCCGGGCATCCAGGGCGGCCCGCTGATGCATGCGATCGCCGGCAAGGCCGTGGCCTTCGCCGAGGCTCTGCGTCCGGAGTTCAAGGCCTACGGCCGCCAGGTGATCGACAACGCCCGGGCCCTGGCGGAGCCGCTCGCCGCCGGCGGCGTGCGGCTTGTCAGCGGCGGCACCGACAACCACCTCGTGCTCGTCGATGTGACCCCGCTGGGCGTGGGCGGGAAGCTCGCCGAGGAAACGCTCGACCGCTGCGGGATCACCTGCAACAAGAACATGATCCCCTACGATGAGCGAAAGCCGATGGACCCCTCCGGCATCCGGCTGGGCACGCCCGCACTCACGACGCGGGGCATGGGTCCCGACGAGATGCGGCGGGTGGCCGACTGGATCCTGCAGTCGCTCCGCAGCCCCGACGATGCGGTGACCCTCGAGCGGGTGCGTCGCGAGGTGGCCGAGCTGGCTGAGCAGTTTCCGGTGCCCGCGGCGAAACTCGAGCAGGGCCTGGAGTCGGCCGTCTGATCCCGGGGCCGGCTGGAGGTGGGGCCGATGCAAGCCGGTGACGGGCAGCATGAGCGTGTGGTCCGTCTCGGCATCGTGCAGTCGGCCTGCGGCGGCGACCGCGAGGCGAACGTCCGCCAGGCATTGGCGGGCATCGCCGAGGCGGCAGCGGCGGGCGCCGAGGTCGTCTGCCTGCAGGAACTCTTCGCCGGCGAGTATCCCTGCCAGGCCGAAGACCATGCCAGGTTTGCCGAGGCCGAGAGCCTGCCCGGGCCGCTGTCAACGCGGCTCGCCGCGGCGGCGAAGGAGCAGGGCGTGGTGGTCGTCGGGAGCCTCTTCGAGCGACGGGCCCACGGGCTCTTCCACAACACCGCGGTCGTGTTCGATGCCGACGGATCGACCGCCGGCGTCTACCGCAAGATGCACATCCCCGACGACCCGCACTATTACGAGAAGTTCTACTTCACCCCGGGCGACACCGGCTTCATGAGCGTGCCCACCGGCCGGATCGCGGTCGGGCCACTGGTCTGCTGGGACCAGTGGTATCCGGAGGCGGCCCGGCTGACCGCCATGGCCGGGGCGGAGGTGCTCGTCTATCCCACGGCCATCGGCTGGCTCGACGGCGAGGAGGACCTCCACGGCCCGCAGTATGAGTCGTGGGACACGATGCTCCGCAGCCACGCGATCGCCAACGGGGTCTTCGTGGCGGCGGTCAACCGTACCGGCCGCGAGGGGCCCTTGCGATTCTGGGGGGCGAGCGTGGTCTACGCTCCGTCGGGCGAGCGGCTCGCGCTGGCCTGCCACGATTCCCCGGAAACGATCGTGGTCGACTGCGACCTGGCGAGGATCGAATGGTCGCGGACCCGCTGGCCGTTCTTTCGTGACCGCAGGATCGACGCCTATGGCGGGCTGCTCGATCGCTGGGGACAGCACTGAGCGCGACTCGCGAGAGGGCCGCGAATCGCCCGGCCCCCGAAGGAGCAACGGTTGGACAGAGATCGACACCCAGCCGCATCGCCGGTTCGGCTTCCCGCCGAGTGGGAGCCGCATGCAGCCACCTGGATCGCCTGGCCGCACCGTCGCCGGACGTGGCTCGGCCCCTTCGAGCCGATCCCCCGGGTCTACGAGCGGCTCGTGCGGCTGGTTGCGGGCCACGAGCCGGTGCGGGTGATCGGCGGCGACGAGCTGCTCGCCGAACCCCGGCGGCTGCTGGGCGACCTCGAAGGCGTGGCGTTCGTGGAGATTCCCACCGACGACTCCTGGCTCCGCGACACCGGGCCGGTGTTCCTGCTTGCGGCCGGTGAATCCGCCGGCGACGACGCCCCGCGGTCGGCCGTGGCCTGGGGCTGGAATGCCTGGGGCGGAAAGTATCCGCCCTGGGACAACGATGCCCGCGTGGCCCGTCGGATCGCCGAGCACCTGGGGCTCGAGGTCTCGCAGCCATCGCTCGTGCTCGAGGGCGGAGGAATCGAGACCGACGGCGAGGGCACGCTCCTGGCCAACCCGCGATGTCTGGTCGATCAGCGACGGAACCCCGGCGTCGATCGCGCCGGAATCGAGGCCGAACTGCGGGCCCGGCTCGGCATCGAGCGGGTGCTCTGGGCCTCGGGCGAACTTGCCGGTGACGACACCGACGGCCACATCGACCAGCTTGCCAGGTTTGTCGCACCCGGCCGGGTCGTGGTGGCCCGCCAGCCCGATCGCGATGATCCCAACCACGGGCCGCTCGAGGAGACCATCTCGTCCCTCAGGCGGCTCGTCGATGCGGCCGGCCGGCGGCTGGAGGTCGTGCCGATCGAGATCCCTTCACGGTTCAGCTACGAGGGGGTGCAGCTGCCCGCGAGCCATCTCAACTATTACGTGGCCAACGGCTTGGTGGTGGTGCCGGTGTTTGCCGTGGCGACCGACGAGCCGGCATTGCGACGGCTGGAGGAGTGTTTCCCGGGCCGCCGGGTAGAGCCGTTTGACTGTCGCGAGCTGATTCGCGGCCGCGGCGGGGTGCACTGCATCACGCGAGACGAGCCCCGCGAACGGTGAGTGGAGCCCGGTTCCGTAGACCGGTTCCGCTGGAACCGGCAGTGTAGGCCGGTTCCGCTGGAACCGGCGGTGTAGGCCGGTTCCGCTGGAACCGGCAGCCCGGGCGGGGCGCACCCGCCCACCCGGGCCGCCGGGTAGAGCCGTTTGACTGTCGCGAGCTGATTCGCGGCCGCGGCGGGGTGCACTGCATCACGCGAGAC
>CAZRKH010000049.1:0-18839 GCA_964600785.1 uncultured Chitinophagaceae bacterium | reverse complement strand
GGGGTGGGGGGACCCGCCCCCAGCGGCGTGGGTCATGATCCCGCCCTTGTCGTCCCGCCGTTTGGCAAGACCGCCCTCCGGGCCGATGCCCGCCCCGATCGCGGAGATCACGCTGCGGACCTCCTCGTTGGCGAGCACCTTGTCTTCGCGGCTCTTGTAGGCGTTGATGATCTTGCCCCGCAGAGGCAGGATCGCCTGGTATTCGCGGTGACGGCCGCCTTCGGCCGAGCCACCGGCCGAGTCGCCCTCCACGAGGTAGAGCTCGCACCGCTCGACATCGCGGCTGGTGCAGTGGCGGAGCTTGCCCGGCAGCCCGCCGCCAGAGAGGGCGCCTTTCCGCTCGCGGAGCAGCTGCTTGGCCTTCTTGGCCGCCTCGCGGGCCTCCGCGGCGAGCACGCCCTTGTGGACGATCGCCTTGGCACTCTTCGGATTCTCCTCGAGATACTTCGCGAGGAAGTCACCGACCGCGGAGTTGATGATCCCCTCGACCTCGCCATTGCCGAGCTTGGTTTTGGTCTGGCCTTCGAACTGCGGATGCGGCACGCGAACGCTGACCACCGCGGTGAGACCCTCGCGGATGTCCTCGCCGGTGGGCACGAGATCCTTGTAGAGGCCGGCCTTTCTGCCGTAGGCGTTGAGCGAGCGGGTGAGGGCCGCCCGGAATCCGGAGACGTGGGTGCCTCCCTCGGTGGTCGAGATGTTGTTGACGTAGCTGTGGAGATTTTCGGTGAACTCGCCGGTGTACTGCAGGGCGATGTCCCAGGAGACTCCCTCGGCCTCACCCTGGATCGAAACCACGTCGGCGTGCACCGCGTCGCTGGAGCGATTGAGCCACTCGACAAATTCCTCGACGCCCCGCTCGTAGCAGTATTCTTCCCTCTTGTCGCTGCCGGCATCGGTGAAGTTGATGTGCACGCCGGAGTTGAGGAAGGCCAATTCCTGCAGCCGCTTGGCCAGCACGTCCCAGGAGAACTTCGTGGCGGGGAAGATCTGCGGATCGGGCTTGAAGGTCGTCTTGGTGCCGGTTCGGCTGGTGGCCCCGATCTTCCGCACCGGCCCGGTCGGCTCGCCACGCTCGTATTCCTGCTGCCAGGCGTGGCCCTCGCGTGAGACCTCCACCTCGCACCATTCCGAGAGGAAATTGACCACCGTCACGCCCACCCCGTGCAGCCCGCCGGAGGTCTGGTAGGCACCCTTTTGAAACTTGCCGCCAAACTTGAGGACCGTCATCACGCCCTCGAGCGTGGAGATCTCACGATCCATCTCCTCGGAAAGTTGGGCATGCTTTTCAACAGGAATCCCGCGGCCGTCGTCCTCGACGGTCACGCTGCCGTCGACGTTGACGGTGACCGAGATGTGCTTGGCATAATTCGCCATGCACTCGTCGATCGAATTGTCGACCACCTCGTAGACGAGGTGGTGCAGACCCCGGGATGTGTTGTCGCCGATGTACATTCCGAAGCGTTCGCGGACATGCTCACGGTCGGAGAGGTGCTGCAGGTCGGTCGAGGTATAGCCGGGGGCATCGCCGGAGGGCGAAGATTCACCGGGAGCAGCTTCGTCGGCCATTGGTCTGGATTCTCCTCTGAAAGACCTCGCGAACCCCGGACGTGCCTGTCATGACAGGTCGCCAAGGCGGCAACGGATGTCGGTGATGCCCTCTGCCGGCAGCAGCGTCTGCAGACGGCCGACGAGGGCATGTTTGTGGAATCCCATCTCCTGCACGAGCGCCGAGTGGCTCACGATCACCTCGAGCACACCGCGGCGGACGCTGCCGGCCCGGCTGCCGTGTCGCAGCGACTCCGGCACCACCTCGCTCCAGGCATGTTCCAGCCGGCCGGCTGATTGCTCCCGGTCGTAGCCACGACGGGCGAGCAGGGCCGAGACCGCCGCACTGATCGGCTGCGGACCTCTCGAATCACGCTGTGGGGGAATGGGCATCGTTGAATTTCGCGGTCAGTCGGCGGCCAGGGGCATGATCACGTAGGCGTAGCCGTCGTCGGTGCTGAAGACCGCGGCGCTTTGAGCATCGGTCAGTTCGACGACGACCGTGGTGCCCGGATCGAGCACACGCAGAAAGTCGATCGCAAACCGCGGATCGAGCTTGATCTGCACCGTGCCGCCGTCGTGGTCGATCGGCAGTTCGATTCGGCTTTCACCGCTCTCAGCCGACCTGCCCGAGAGCACGAGCTGGCCCGACTCAAAACTGAAATCGACCCCCTTTGACTGGTCGCTGGTCACAATTGCCGCCTGCCGCACGCTCGCCAGCAGCGGGCCGACCACGAGGTTCACGCGGATCGCCTCGGGTCGCTCCGGAAAGACGTCACGCCAGCGGGGAAAACGGCCCTCCACGAGTCTCGCCGAGACCGTGGTCGCCCCACAGCGAACGAGCACCTCGCTGGAGTGCACCGCCACATGCACCGGCAGTTCGGCCGATCCGAGACACCGCTCGACCAATTGCATCGCCCGAGCCGGCACGATCGGCTCGCCCGCCGAGGGCTCGCCGCCGGTAGTGGTCGCGGGGCCCTGCATCTTGGCCAGTCGGCGGCCATCGGTGCCCACGGCGATCACGCTTCCGCCGGAGAGCTCGACGAGCACTCCGCCAAGGGCGTAGCGACTCGACTCGTTGTCGGTGGCAAAGACCGTGCGGCGGACGAGCTCGCGGGCCAGCGGTGTCGTGATCTCGTAGCAGGCCTCCTCGGGAAAGGTCGCCACCGAGGGAAACTCGAGCGGGTCCTCGGCAGGCAGGCGGAACTCGCTGCGAGGAGCCTTCACGACCGCGGCGGTTCCATCGGAATGAATCTCGAAGACCGTACCTGCAGCCGCCTCGCGAACGATCGCCACCAGGCGGCTCGCCGGCAACAACACCGCACCGGCCGCATCGACCTCCACCCCCTCGACCTCGACCCGGATTCCAACCTCGAGATCCGTCGCCGAAAGCACCGCAGCGGCACCCTCAGCCTCGAGCTTGATGTTGGTCAGCACCGGCTTGGGAGACCGTGCCGGCACCACGGCAGAAGCGATCTGGATGGCTGCCAGCAGGGGCTCACGCGTGACACGAATTTTCATGGGCGTTCCGTTGGGCCTCGGCTCTCGGTAAACCTGCAATATACCGGTTTTCTGGCGGGTTCGGCAGGGGTCGCCAAGGCCCCGGCTTTCTGCTTCTTCTCTTGTTTTTCTTTGAAAAAAGCAGGAATCCAGAAGACAGCCGAATCAGTAAGGGGAACTATTGGCAGGAGTAAGCCCCCGGGTTACTCCTGCCTCGCGACGCCGTGGCACCAGTTCGGCGACTCCCCCTCGAGCCGGTTGGATATCTCAGATATTCCCGGGAAAAAATAGGATTCCTGCCGCGCGACGTCGCGATGGGTGGCTGTGGAAAACCGCCCGGGAAATCTGTCGCGACAGCGTCAATGAATCGTTCACACCTGATCAAGCGGGTCGTTGAGATCGGGTTGAGGATGCCTTCGGGCGGCCGTCGGAGAACCGTGGAATGCGTGTGCGGGGCCTGACCGCCGGAGGCTGGTTGCCGGTCACCCGAATCTGCCACGGCAGGTTGACTGCTCGTTGGAGTGATGGCGTTGGCCGTCTGTCTTTGCCGGGAAATCGAGCGTCTCGAAAGAGACCGCGGCTGCTGCCCGTTTTCCATCGGATCGCCAACATCCTTCCGACAACGGGTGGAAAAATCGAAAGAGCATGGACTACGCCCGACGGCATCGCGAGCGGAGGGTCTTGATCTCGGCGAACCAGGCGGGAGTCTCGCTGACTCGCTGCTCGGTCGCGCGGATGCCGTGCATGACCGTCGTGTGGTCGCGGCCTCCGAAGGCCCGCCCGATCGCCACAAGACTCTTGCCGGAGAGGCAGCGGGCGAGATACATCGCCGCGGCGCGTGCCTGGGCGATTGATCGGGCCCGGGAGGGTCCGGTGAGGTCGGCCGGCTGGAGTTGGAAATGCTTGGCTGTCACCGAAATGATGCGGCGGATCGTGACCGGTGTTTCGGTGTCGGGCACGGCCCGGGTCGAATCGATCGGAGGCCTCAGCGGAACGATCAGTCCGCCCCGCAAACGGGAGCGGGTCGCCTCCGAGATGCCGGGATTGCCGTCGGGCCCGGAGTTGAGCGTGACGATCAGTCGTGTTCCCGCGTCGATCACACGGTCGAGCAGAAATGGCAGCGGACCCGGGCCGGTCGGAGATCGCGCGTGATTCTTCGCTTTCGGTCGAGATGAGCGGGACGTTGCCGCCGATTCAGCGCGGTCGATGCCGTCGAGCAAGAGGAGATCGGCCGAGGCCCAGCGGCGGTCGACCTGATCGAGCCGGTCGCCATCGGCCAAAACCAGGTCGGCCCGGATCGCGGCCGCATCGAGCCTGAGCATCTTCAGTGTCCGCTGGCAACGTCCGACCGACTCGGCAATCCGATCGAGACAGCGGCTTTTCCCCGAGCCAGCCACGCCAACAAGCACCAGCATGTGGTAGCACTCGGCAGAGCCGTCGAGGAGCCTGGCGATCGCATGCTCCAGGATGCCGGCCTCAGGCCGGCCTGACGAGCCGGCCGATGCGGCATGTCCGGCGGCAGTGTGGCGAGAAGTATCCATAGCCCCGCAATTCCTGGGGCCGGGGTTCGTCTGCCCCCGGGCCGGAAGTGATCCGGGCAGGGAATATAGCCCTCGCGGGAAGCCGCGTCATCTGCGGGCGTTGAAGACCGCATTCCGCAGGATTCGCGCCGCCTGTTCGACCTCCTCGGCTTGCGTTGTGTGACCAAGACTCAGCCGCACCGCGCCGCCGACGAGGTCGGCCGGCAGGCCCATCGCCACCAAGGCCGCCGAGGGCTCGGACGAGCCGCTCGCACAGGCGGTGCCGCTGGAGATGCAGACGCCCGCGAGGTCGGCCGCCATCACGATCGCCTGTCTGTCGAGGCCGCAAAAGGCGATCACGCTGACATGCGGCACTCGCGGCATCTCACGGCCCACGACCACCGCCTCGATGCCATGCTCTCTCGCCGCTGCGGTGAGACTCCGCTCGAGCCGATCCCGCAGTGCCGCAAGCCGGCGGGCCTCCTCGGCCTGTCGGGCCACCGCGATTTCCACGGCCTTGGCGAAGCCCACCGCGAGTGTCACCGCCTCGGTGCCGCCTCGCAGGCCCGCCTCCTGGGTGCCTTCGAGCAACGCCGAGATGTCGAGATCTCGACGGACCAGGAGGGCCCCGATGCCCCGTGGGCCCCCGAGCTTGTGGGCTCCCAGGGCGAGGCTGGCTGCGGTGAGGCCAGTCGATTGGGCCGACTGCCCGGGCCGGTCGGTGAGCCGATCGAACTCGACCGGCACCCGGCCCACCGCCTGGGTGGCATCGACGTGCAGCAGACCGTCCCGGCCGGCCACGCCACAAAGCGCCGCGTGGAGTCGCGGGAGATCTTCGAGAATGCCGCTTTGGCTGCAGGCGAGCGTGCTGCAAAGAACGACGCGGCCCTGGCTGCCGGCGGCCGTCGTCTCGCCGGCCCGCTTGGCGCGGATCGTCTGGAGACCGTCGGGGTCGACGCGGCCGCCGGCGTCCAGGGGGAGCCGCACCAGTCGCCTTCCAGCCGCGGCAAGCAGACGCCCCGCCGCGAGCAGGCCGGGGTGGTCACGGTCGCTGGAGGCGACAATGCCCTCCGGGCCGCCAAGGCCGGCCACGGCAGTCTGGTTGGCCTCGGTCGCCGAGGCGGTGAACACGAGCCTCGTGCGGCCTGCGGTGGTGCCCAGGGCCGCAAGCAGTCGGTCACGAGCATCCTCGAGCAGCCGCCGGGCACGCCTGCCGGCGGCATGGCTGCTGGCCGGATTGGCGAAGCCATCCTGCCGCACCTCGGCCATCGCCTCGAGCACCTCCGCTTGTGGCGGTGTGGCCGCGGCGTGGTCGAGGTAGAGCATCCTGAGCGACCCCAACGGGATCACTTCACGTCGATCAGCTCGACGATGAAGTGAAGCGTCGCATCCGGCGGGATCGGGCCGCCCGGCGTGCCGCGGGGTCCGTAGCCGAGCTTTGAGGGGATGAGCAGTTCGATCATCCCGCCCTCGCCGACGAGCTGCATGCCTTCGGTCCAGCCCGGGATCACGCCGTTGAGCGGGAAGGAGATCGACTCGCCCCGCTTGTACGACGAATCAAACACGGTGCCATCATCGAGCCAGCCGTGGTAGTTGACCTCCACGGTGTCTCGGGCGGTCGGCTTCGGTCCGGTGCCTTTGCGGAGCACCCGATAATTGAGGCCCGAGGCGGTCGCGGAATAGGTCTTCGGTGCGTCGGCATCGGCAGCGGCAGCACCCTTGGGGAGCGTGATCGGGGGGGCGGCGGCGGGATCTTGGGCCACGGCGATCTCCTGGGCTGGGGAAAGGGCGAAGAACAACAGGGCGAGGCAGAGAGGCAGTCGCATGGGAAGACTCCTGGGATCGAAACCGTTGCACGATGCTGTTGAAAACACCGTGGCACGTACGCCGGCAATCACAACGGGGGACACAACGGGGGACACAACGGGGGAAATGCCGCGCGAGAGTCTACCAGCCGTGTCCGCTGGCGGGGCGGATCGGGCCTGAAACACTCAGAACCGCTCGATCGCCGCCAGGCCGTTTTCGCCGGGCACAGCTGATTTTTCCAGCGAAACGACCTCCCCCCCATGCAGCAGCACCTCCTCGGCGAGGATGCCGAACAGATCGCCGGCAAGTTCAACGCCGCTTCGGGGCTCGAGCCCCTCGCCCCAGCGGATCGCGCCGCTGGCCCGGTCGAAGATGCCCTCCTCGTAGCGGTCCGCTTCCACCAGCAGCGTCGCGACCCTTCCGGCGACGACCGCGCGGGCGATGCCCGCCGGGTCACCCGATGCCCTGCCGTGCGAGAACGCCGCTTCGTAGCGATCGAGCAGCCGCTCGATCCGCCGCTGCCGTGACGCGGCGAAGATCGGCTCGACAAGCAGGGGAAAATCGGCGGGCTTGAGCGGTTTCGGGTCGCGGTGGACACCCTCGTCGAGCAGCAGGGCGTTGCGACTGCCGCGGCGAAAGACCGCCGCCTGCTCGGCGAGTGCCACGAGAATCAGCGGCCGCCCGCTGAGCCGTGACACCCGCTCATCGACGATCCGGTCGACCTCCCGGAAAAACCGTTCGGTGTCGGCGTCGATTCCTTCCTGCTTGTCGCGATAGCCGCCATGAAGCGTGCGGCCTTGTCCGAGGCTTGCCCGCACGCGGTGGGGCTCGATGCTCTCCTGGTCGATGAGGTCCCAGCGGTCGATGCCGCCGTGGACGCAGCCCGTCCCGAGATCGACCGGATCGAGCCCCTGGAGCGTTCCCGAATAGACCCGCCCCTGGCGGCTGGTGAGGGCCAGCAGGTCAAAGCGGTCGATCTCCAAGAAGGCACGCACCAGCGGCATCGTGTGGAACCTCGTCCGCACCACCGCCAGTGGCGGGAGGTCGTACTGCACGCAGAAGACCTCCGCGGTTCCATCGCTGCCGAACATGACCAGGCCGTCGAGGGTGTGCTCCCAGAACTCGGCATCGCTCTGGAGCCGACGAAACGGCTCGAGCAGCCGCCGGGTCTCACCGAGGGACTCGGAGAACTCGAGGTCGGCCTCGAGGTCATCAACGAGATGGCGAAACTGGTGTCGATCGACGATTCTCGCCGGCACCCGACGGTGGGTGGGCATCAAGAGCGAGAGACACGGCGGCCGGTGCGGCCCGAGCAGCCGTCGAATCGTGGCAAGGGAAAGGGGAGCCATGGAACCTCGATGGGTCTTGGTGCCGGAACCCAACCTCCGAGGCATCCCGCTGCCGCTCGTATCGAAAACAAGGCCGCCTTCACTATCGGTGACGGTGAGGGGCGAGGCAAACCTCATCGTGGCGGTGAGTGAGCCTCCAGGGGACCGGGACAACACTCACCCGGCCGGGTCGGTCGCTTCCCCGGCCCTCTGGGTGAAGATCGTCAGGCCCTCGAGATCCCGCTCGGGCTCCTCCCGGGCAGCGACCAGGTCGATCGCGACACTTGCCAAAAGTCCCGTCAAAAAGCAGGTCGTGATGCCCACTGCCGGGTAGAGATAGCCCTGGACCTCAGTAAACACCGGCAGGGCGAACATCACACCCGCTCCAGCGACCACACCCACGAAGGCCCCGGCCCCCGAGGTTCGCCGGGTGAGCATCCCCAGGGCGAAAAGCCCCCCGAGGACGCCCATGAAGACACCGATCACCTTGAGGAACGAATCAAAGAGGCTGCGGATATCCGGGTTGATGAAGACCAGCCCCAGCGCCGCCAGCGACATCACGATCGCCATTCGGAAAACGTGAAAGAGCGTGAACAGTCCGCTGGCGAACAGCCGCACCCCCCGGTTGAACCGCAGTTCGAGGTATTCATACGCGCTGGTGGCGTCGATTCTCCGGAAGAACGGCAGGGCCAGGTAGACCGCCACCGGCGCCACCGCCACGATCATCAGGTTGCCGACGAGGTAGACCCAGTCTTGGGCATAGGCCTTGGCGGGGATCGCCATGAAGGTGATCGCCGAGAGCATCGTGGCGAAGATGCTGCAGCCGGCGGCCCACCACTGCATCTGCTGCCCGCCGCGGAAGAAGTCGTCGGTGTTCTTCATCTGGTTCATGAAGTAGAGGCCCACGCCCACCATGCCGGCGAGATAGGCCACAAGCACGGCGTAGTCGAGCGTGCCGAAGGCGGTGCCGTCGGCCAGCGGCACGATCCTCCAGACCTCCGGTGACCGCACCCGCGGGCGGATCTCGCCGCTTGCCAGCACGAGGTCGCCCTCGAAGCGTGCTGCGGGCGTCGTTACCGGCACCCGAACCTGCGAGGGGATCTCGCCGGCGGAGGTCCAGGTGTCGGTGATCGTGTGGTAGGCCCAGGTTTGCCTGGGGAAGCCGGGATGACGTCGGGCGAAGTCGGCGTCGTCGGCAATCCGCCGTAGCAGGCTGCCGTCGTCCGCCGATCACGTAGAGGCAGCCGTCAAAACCGTCGTGCTGGGCCGCCACCAGCGGGTAGGCCCGCGGCCCCCCGGGAATCGACGGCAGGGCCTGCCAGGCGGATCCCTCGCCGAGGCCGCCCAGGTCGAGCCGCCAGAGGCGACTCCCCGCCGTTTCGAGCCCCGGCCCCTCCTGGCCACCGACGAGGTAGACCTGCCCGTCGATCACCGCGGCCCCGCCGGCGGTGATCGGCACGGGCAAGGGCGGCAGGGGGGTGTTGCCCAGGGTGCGGGTTTCGGCATTCCAGGTGAGCAGGAAGGCAGCTGTCGAAACGTCGTTGTCGTTCTGGCCGCCGAGGCAGACCAGGCCCTTCTCCGAGGCGGCCGACGCCCCGTAGGCTCGCGGTCATTGAAGCCTGAAGCCCTCCTGCCAGCGGAGTCTGCCGGACTCCTCGCGGGTGAGCACGAAGGCATCGGCGAGGTACCGCTTGGGCAGTTCCCAGAGATCGGCGGCGTCGGCCGGGCCGAAGTTCGCCCCTCCGGCCACGATGACCGCGGCCTCGTGGCCGCCCACGAACGCCCCGGCCACGCCGAGCGGGTCGGGCAGGGAAGGCAGCGGCTCCCAGTCGAGCCAGCGGCGGCCGGCCGGCTCCGGATCGGCGGCGAGCGTCTGTGGGACTGCGGCGAGCACCGCAACGAGCAGGCCCGCCACCACCGTGGCGGGGCAGCCTTTCATGACATCTTCCCCCTGCAACGCGATCGTGACTCAGGCCGTGGCCGGCTGCGGCCGCGCCTGCACAAAAAACCCGAGCGTCTCGAGCTGCGAGCGGAGTTCCTCGGCGGCCGCCTCGTCCAGCCGCGGCAGCGGCAGCCGGCAGCCGCCGCAGGGCGGGCCGAGCCACTCCAGGATCAGCTTCATCTCCGGATGGAAGGGATGGCGGGCGATCGCGGTGATCATCTCGACTGCGAACAACTGGGCTTCCCGAGCGGCCCCGAGATCACCCGCCTCGAAGGCGTCGATGAGCCGCCGATACAGCGGGGCGGCGATGTTGAAGGTCGACCCGACCGCCCCCCGGGCCCCCACGGCCAAGGCCGGCAGGAGCAGCTCGTCGAAGCCGTAGAGCACGTCATGGCGGCCGCCGTCGAGGGCCACGCAGGCCTGGTATTCGTGGAGCGTGTGGGCGGTGTATTTCAGCCCGGCAAGGTTGGGGATCCGCGGGGCTGCCTGCTCGAGGAAGGCGACCATCGGCATCGCCGAGGTGGCGGCGGCCCCGGCCGCCTCGGCGTGGGCGGCAAGTTCGCGGGCCTCCTCGAGGGAGTTGTGGCCCACTTGCACCACCACCGGCAGCCGGCCGGCCGCGGCGTCGATGAAGGCCTCGGCCACCCGTTTCCGCTCATTCGTGGTGAGCGACACCCCCTCGCCGGTGCTGCCGCAGACATAGAAGCCATCCACGCCCTCGGCGATCGGCCGCTCGGCGTCCTTCAAGCGAACGCCCGAGAACACACTATAACGAATTTTCCGCAGCCGATTCCCGCCCGGCCGGCTACTTTTTACGGAACCGGGGATCCCGCTTATTGCCCCGCGAAAGGGTGTAGGCGAGCAGGTCGAGCACCTCGGCCTCGTTGAGCTGGTCAAGCAGCCCTGCCGGCATCAGCGAGACGTTGGCCGGCAGGATCTCCTCGATCTTCTCCCGCGGAACCTCGACCGACTTCGCGGCATCTTCGGGATCGGTGGAGACCACGATCTTCTCGGGAAACTCCGCCACGATCCTTCCCGTGACCACTTTGCCATCGACCGTCTGCACCGTGCTCGCCTTGTATTGGTCGGAGATCACCTTGCTCGGCTCGGTGATCGCCTCGACCATGTCGCGAAGCTGGAAGCGGCCGCCGGCCTGGGTCAGATCGGGCCCGGTCGCCCCGCCGTCGCCCCCGAATCGATGGCAGACCACGCACCTGGCCGCAGCAAAGGTCCGCCGACCGTGCTCGAAGTTCCGGCCCCGGGCGAGGCCTTTCTCCGCCGCGGCGAGCACCGCCTCGGTGGTCCATTTTCGCCCCGGACCCTCCGCCGCCGGCAGGGGCGGGGGCACGTAGGGCTTGCGGATGCCGAGGGTCTCGAGGGCGAGCTTCTCGGTGTCGCTGAGGCCGGCGAGGCTCTCCTTCTCGATGTTGTTGAGGAAGTTGCCGAAGCTCTTGCCTCCGGCCCACTGCCTCGCCCGGGCGAACCACTCGTAATAGGCCCTGCGGTCGGCGGCGGTCCATGCGGCCGGCTCGCTGACGGTCCGCAGCACGTAGGCATAGTGGATCTGGGCCAGATCACTCCGCTTTTCCAGAGCCGCCCGCACATCGGAGCCGTAGCCGCCATTCCGCTTGATCAGTTCGCGAAGGTCGGCCTCGTCCGGCGCGAGGTTGGTGCTGCCCGCCGAGCCGCTCGGCTCGGCAAGGAGGCCTGTGAGTTTCGTCACGATGCCCGGAGCCCGCACCGCCACCAGCAAACTTGCGGCGGCCCGGTTGAGCTCGAGAGACCCCGAGGGAAACAGCGGCGAGACCCGCTCGGCGATCCGGGCGGCCGCCTCGGCGGTCGGCTCGCCAAGCCGCACGAGGGCCAGCTGGTAGGCCCGCACGAGGGCGATTCTGCCGGCGGTGTCGAGGGCAGCCGGGTCGATCGAGTCGAGGGCCGCCAGCAACGGCTGCTGGGCTGAAGGCTCGGCCTGATGGGCCACGGCCACCGCGGCGGTGATCCTGGCAAGCTGGTCGGCCGATGCCAACGCCCGCTCCTGCCAGAGTTCGATCGGCTGGTGCTCCAGGGCCACCCGGGCGGCATGGCGGATGAAGCGGTCGGGATGACCGAGCTGGCCGAGGGCCAGCCGGATCGCGGCCTCGGCGTCGGCGGCGGGCCGGTGGAAGGCCTCGAGATCGTGTCGCAGCTTCCGCTCATCGAGCCCGGCGGTGTCGCGGGCATCGACCGGCTCGGTCGGCTCACTGCCGGCATAGGTCACGCGAAACAGCTCGCTCTGCCCTCCGCGGCCGCCGACCGCGAAGTAGATCGCCCCGTCGGTGCCGACGGTCAGGTCGGTCAAGGGCAGGGGCGTCCGCGAGAGAAACTCCTCCTTCACGCCGGAATAGCTCGAGCCATCGGGCCGGAGGTGGATCGCGTAGATCGTGCCGAAGGTCCAGTCGCAGATAAAAAAGGCCTTCTGGTATTTCGCGGGAAATTTCGTGCCGTAGCCGAAGCAGGCACCCACCGGGGAGCCGGGCCCGATATCGACGACGCCCGGGAGGGTGTCGGGGAACTCGGGCGACCATTTGCCCGTGCCGCTACGCCAGCCGAGGTCGCTGCCGCTGACGGCGTGGTTGACCCGCGTGGGGCGGTACCAGGGGGCCCCGAAGTCCCACTCCATGTCGGCGTCGTAAGCAAACAGTTCGCCGTCGGCGTTGAAGTCGAAGTCGTAGGGATTGCGGTAGCCGGTGCTCAGGATCTCCCAGGTCTTGCCGTCGGGATCGGTGCTGGCGATGTAGCCGCCCGGGGCGAGCTTGCCGGCGGCATGGCCGCGGGCGTCCCACATCCTGGTGATCACGAGGTCCTCGTCCCAGTTGGCGGGCACACGGCTGGTTCCGTCGGGCGGCAGCTTGACCCGCCGCTGCGTGGAGCGGATGCCGCCCATCGTCTGTGGAGGGGTGACGTTCTCAACCGCGAAGGGAATCTGGGTGTAGTTGCCGCAGATCACGACCAGCCGTGCGCCGTCGGGCGAGAGCAGGATGTTGTGGGGGCCGTGCTCGCCGCCGCCGCGAAGCTCCCGCAGCTTGTCGACCGCGTCGAGCCGGCCATCGCCGTCGGAATCGGTGACGCGGTAGAGGCCGCTGCCGGTGCCGCCGTTGCAGACGACATACAGGCTGTCGAAGGCCCACAGCAGGCCCTGGGCCCCGGTGATTGCCGCAGGCACCCGCTCCACGATCGTTTCGCTCGCCCCGTCGATGCCCGCCGGCGTAATCCGCACCAGGCCCTTGTCGCCCTGGTCACTGGCATAGAGCCGGCCATCCGGGGCGGTGGTGATCGAGACCCAGGAGCCGAGCGTCTCTTTGGGCACCGTAAAGAGCCGCTCCACGCGGAAGCCGTCGACGGCGTTGAAGGGCCGGCCGTCGGCCGGCTGCGAATCGGCCGCTCCGGCCAGCGGCATCGGCTCGGGGGCCTGCTGCCAGCGGCCCGGCTCGGCGGCGGCCGGCAGGGCGACCGCTGCGAATGCGGCAACGGCCAGAAGATCCTTGAGTCGCAAGGGGCGAGCCTGCAGACGAACCGAGGGGGCGGGGTGGTGCATGGAGGGGCTCCCGTGGGCGTGAACGCGGGATCGATGCGGGCTGCGCGGAACGCAGGTATCCATCATCAAAGTTCACCCGCACTCGTAAGAATAGTCGCGATTCAGGCGATTACCAAGATTTTCCCGTCCCCCGCCGCCTGCCCCGCCGCCTGCCATGCCGGGCACCTTCCAGACTCAGCTCAGGCCTCGGCGCTGGGCTCAGCACTGGGCCCATATCAGGGCTCAGCCGGTTGTTTCGCCGGCCGGATCGGAAGCTGGACCTCGGAAAACTTCGCAAAGCCGGGAATGAACGGGCTGTTGTAGCCGAGCGTTCGGGGGCCGCCGGCCACCTCCCACTCGGGATGCTCGGCCAGCCAGGCCTCGAGTCTGCGGTAGCCGCGCTTGAAGGTCTTCTCGCCGTAGGAGCCGCGCAGGCCGATCGAGGCGACCTTGATGTGCGGAATGTCTTCGACCACCACGCGGGGATCCTCGGCATCGGCCCCGAGTTCGCCGAGTGTGGGGCTGCCATAGAGAAAGGCCATCGCCGTCGGCTCGTCCCGCGGGGCCCCGCCGCCAGCCCCGGCATCGCCCCACGACATCTCCACCGGTGCGGTCATGGAGATGTTGTTCCGCTTGATGTGACCGAAGAGCTTCATGAACATCCCGTCGGCTCCGCCCTTGGCGGTGACCCTCGCCAGCCGGTGCGCCGGGTAGGTCTTGACGATCACCTCGCCGATTGGGCCGGGCGGCGGGAATCCCTCCGGCAGCTTCGCCTCGCTGACCATCCAGGGCTTCGCCGGGCTCTCGCCCGGCTCCCCGGCCATCACGGCCGCCGCGAGTGAAAACAGTGCACAGACCGCCGCTACGACGTCGCTGGTTCCGCCTGCCCGGACCGTGACGGCCCGAAGGATGCCCTCGGAGCGTTGGTCGGGTCGGTGCTTCGACCGTTGAAAGCATGCTCGTGTCACCGGTGTCATGTGAAACCTGTCTCCGCATCGTGTCTGGCTGAAGATGCCGAATTGTCCAGCAGCCAATCTACCCCGGTGACTCCTCCGATGACTCCGGGGCAAGGTTCTTGCCGTCGAGGGCCTGGCCGATGCGGTAGCCGAGGATCGCGAAGCCGAGGCCCCAGAAGTCGGAGGGCACCGTCGTGACCGCATTGAAGACTCTTTGGGGAATCCAGCTCTCGGCATGTTCGATTTGAAAGGTCACCAGCCAGGCGGTGAAGCCGGCGAGCATCGAGAACACCGCGGCCCGCTCCCCCCGCGGCCGGCCGTAGAGCCCCATCGTGACCGGCACGAACAGCGCGGCAAGCTGAATCGAAAGGGCGATATCAAGCAGGCCCATCAGCGTCTCGCCCAACATCGCCAGGGCGATCCCGCCGAGTGAGACGAGCCCCACGCAGAGCCGGTCGCGGAGCAGCGGCCGGGATGCGAGCAGGCCGAATCGAGCGAGGATGTTGTGGCCCAGCAGGGTGGCCGGGGCGAGCACGGCACTGGTGGCTGTCGAGACGACCATCGAGACGACCGCCACCACGAAGACCACCAGCACCCAGCCCGAAAGATACTCCCCCGCCAGGAAGCCCACAGGGTCGAGATCACCCTCGGGATGGGTCACCAGCGAGGCCAGGCCGAGCGTGACCGGCAGCATGCCGAAGACGAGGTAGAGCACTCCGGCGAGGACGCAGGCCTTCATCGCCGTGTCGGCCGACCTGGCGGCAAAGACCCGCTGCTGGAGATCCTGACCGGGGATGTTGCCCAAAAGCCCCGTGGCCCACAGGCCCAGCCAGCCCAGTAGCACCGCCGCCGACATCTCCCCGGGCACCAGCCGCAGGTGGTCGGGATGACTCTCGGCCAGGCGGCCGAAGACGGCGGCCAGCCCGGCCAGCGGGTCGCCGTTGCCGAGGGACGGCTGGGCGAGGGTGGTGGCCACGAGCACCACCAGTCCGGCAAGCGCGATCAGGATCTGCACCGTGTCGGTGAGCGTGACCGACCACATCCCGCCGATGAGCGTGTAGATCAGGGTGATCGCGGCCACCACGAGGATCCCCGCGGCCGGCGGCACGTCGAAATAGAGTTCGAGGATTCTGGCCAACGCCGTGTATTGCAGGGCCACCCATGAGAAATAGGCGGGCACCTGGATCGAGGCCCCCACCATCTCGGCGGTCGGCCCGTACTTTGCCCGATAGAAGTCGGCCATCGTAAATAGCCGCATCCGCCACAGCGGGCGTGCATAGACCAGCCCCGCAAGCACCAGCGTGGCACCGCAGGCAAAGGGATCGAGCACCACCCCCAGCAGGCCCTCCCGACGAGCCGCATCGGCCGCGGCGAACATCGTGGCGGCGCCGAACCAGGTCGCGATCAGGGTGCCCCATGCCAAAAACAGCGGCAGCCGCCGGCCGGCCACCACGTAGTCGGTCTCGTCGTGGACCCGCCGGCCGGCATAGAAGCTCAGGCCGAGGAGAAAGATCACATAGGCCCCCAGAGCCCAGCCGAGCAGCCGCACCGCTGCCGGGTCGAGGTCGAGACTCACCAGGTCGCCCGCGGCCAATGGCGGCATTGCCTGCTCACACGAAACTGCTGAAATCCACCGTGAACGTGTCGGACCGCTCACCGAGGGCCGGGCGGCTTCTCCAGCGGTACCACCACCGGCCAGCCGGGATACTGCCTGGGGCGTCCCTCGTCATCAAGCCTGGGAAACCGCGGCCAGCACTCGAAGGTCACGGTGGCATCGGTGAAGTTGAAGCGGGCGATGCCGTAGCCGTCGCCCCGCCTGGTTTCGTCGCCGATCGCCTCGGGGTTGGCGTAGGCGAGCATCGTGATCCGGTTGCCCAGGCCGTCCCGGTAGTCACCCGTCCAGGGGAGCGGACTGTTCTCGACGGCGGCGGGGCCCGGCTGCTCATCCGCAGGGTGCCACCAACGCCCGTAGATCGTGTTGACCAGCGCCGGGGCGGTGAAGGCGTAGGGTCCGTCACGAAACTCGTCGATGCCGTGCTGCACCACCACCGCCAGATGCTGGTCGCCGCAAAGGTGCACCGCGTGGGCCTGCCTGATCAGCCGCAGGGCCGCGTTCCGCTGCGACTGCGGCCAGCCGTTGCAGTCGAGGTCGGCCAGCAGCCGCGAGTTTCGCCCGCCATGCATGTGGACCGCACCGCAGAAGGCCGTCTGCGAGAGCACGCACTTGCCCCGCACGCCCTTGGAGTCATTGGCCCATCGCCTGAGCCACTCGAGTTGCCGCTGCCCGAGCAGCTCGAGGTCGGGCAGGTCGATCGCCGCCCGGTCGTACGCCGGATCGGTGATGTGGTCGGGCCGGGGGCCCATGCGGGGAATCGTGCCTGCCGGGCCCGTCTTGAACTTGCGGTCCTCGAGGATCGCGAAATCGAGGCCGCCGAGGATGAGCCGGGTGAAGTAGACGCCGATTCCGCCGCGGATCGGCTCGGGATCGACCGGGTCGGGAAGGTGCCAGGTCTGCTGCCGCTGCACCATGTTCACGTATTTCGTGGGATAGAAATAGCCGCCGCTGGCCCCGGCAGGATCACTGGCCCTGCCGCCGCCGTTACCCCACAGATTGGCCTGGCCGACATCGTGGTCGTCGGGAATCGTGACCGCCGGCCGGTCGCGCAGGATGTCGCGAAACTGCAGGCCAAACTCGATCCAGCCGACGGTGTGTTGGGTGTGGCGGTAGGTCTGGTCGCCCGCGAAGAAGAGCAGGTCGGGATCGGCACGCCGCAGGCCCTCCACCAGCCGCCGCCGCTGGCCGGGAGTGCGGGAGGAGTTGCAGGAGAGCACCGCGACGACGAGTTCGTCCTTCTCGGCGGGGTCGCGGCGGATCGTGCCGGCAAACTCCGCCGTCTCGCCGTGCCGCACGCGGTAGGGATGCTCGGCGGTGGCATCCCAGGCATCAACGCGGAAGTGGGCCGACCATCCGGGGTAGCGGACGTCGGCGGTGGCCAGTTCCTCCCAACGGCCGTGGCGGCGGACCTCGAGACGGGCCTGACGCGGCTCGTCGGGGCGGAGGGGAAAGAGCTGTGTCGTGAGCTTGAGCGTGGCGGTCCCGTTTGGTCGCACGTCGACGCAGTAGATGGCAAAGGCGATCTTCTCCGCCGCGGGCACCTCCAGCGGAAAGGGGCGGCCCTTGGCCGGCTTCTCCCACCAGCGACCGGTGGCCCAGCCGTCGACCGCGGCAAATCGTTCGCCAAAAGGCTGCGGGTCGACAGCGGAAGCCGCCTGCCCGCCGGCCGTGGCATCCGGCTCGGCGGCAGCGAGCAGCCCTCCGCAGAGGGCCAGGAATACCGCCGCGAAAGCACAATTCGGTCGAACGCCCATCCCGCGAAGATACCACCGCCCGGCGCCGCTTGCTCAGCGGAGCCTCAGGCGATGCCTTCGGCCCGCATCGCCTGCCAGTCGTCGGCGGAAGGCTTGGCGATGGTGCCGCAGAGGAAATCACCGACCGGAAAGGCGACGTTGAAATTCTTGTCGGGGTAACGGTGGTGCAGGAAGTGGTGCCGGGCCACGAACTTGTAAGCCTGCCAGTCGGAGAAAAACCGCTGTTTCGGCTGGTGCATCTCGAGGTGGATCTGGTTCCAGATCGTGTGGTGCAAAAAGACCACTCCCGGCCAGATGACCGCACCGACAAGAAAGGTGTTGAAGCCGGTCAGGAATGCCAGGAGCCCCAGCGTCAGGCTCAGGGGCAGGCACTCCACCAGGCCCTCCAGGAGATTCAGCCGGATTCCCCGGTCCTCGCCGGGGGGAAGCGGATCGTCGTGAAACACCTTGCGGTACTGCCCGTGGTGCTCCACGGCATGGCTGGTGAAAATCCGCTGCCGGGCGGTGAGATTCCGCAGGAAGATGTTCCGCGGCTTCTTGTGCATCAGTTTGCAGTGCACCTGATGCTCAATCAGCGACATCACCACGACCAACAACACGAACCAGGCGACGATCGAGACGACGAGCAGGAGCATGGATGACCCCGTTCATTGGTGGCGAGTGAAGTTTCGACCGGTACTCTGCGAGCGGACGGGACCACAGGCAGGCCGGGTTGTAGCAGCGACATCCACCGGGCGAGAGGCCAGTTTCTGGCTTTTTTTCGGCCACAGTTGCCACGAAAGGCCCGGGGGGGTTTGCGGTCTCGCCGGCAGGGTACGGGCCGCCCGGCTGGGGTAGACTCTGAAACTCCCGCCGATGCACGCTCCCCGCCGCGAGGTTCCCCGATGACCAAGCCCCCTGTCTACCGACGGATGCCTGTCGGTCTGCTGGCTGTTGTTCTGGTGGCGGCCCCACTGTCCGCGCGAAGCTCCGAGCCGGCGGTCGCAGAGCCGACCAACGTCGTGCTCATCATCTCCGACGACCAGCACTGGGCCGACTACGGCTTCGCGGGCCACCCGCATCTCCGCACTCCCTCGCTCGACCGGCTGGCCGCCGAGAGCCTCGTCTTTCGCCGTGGCTACGTGCCCTCGAGCCTCTGCTGCCCGAGCCTCGCCTCGCTGATCACCGGCCGCTATCCCCACGAACACGGTATCGTGGGCAACGACCCGCCTGAGCCACCGGGAACGAAGCGGGGAGACCCGCAGTGGAAGGCCGCCTTCGAGGCGGGGCCGCGGCGGGGGGAAGAGGGCCCCCCCGCCCCCCCCCCCCCCCCCGCAA